>JBOGGH010000048.1:0-10423 GCA_050743905.1 Acidimicrobiales bacterium | reverse complement strand
GTCGGCGGCCGCTACCGCTCGAGCAGCCGGCCGAGGCTGGCCCGGGTCTCCCCGCTCCGCCAGTGGTCCCGCACGGACCGGTCCAGCCGCCGCGCCCCCTCGGACGCCGCGGCCTCGAGGACCGGCCGGCGGCTCGCCTCCTTCGCCAGGGCGTAGGCGCGGCGGTCCCCGCTCGCCAGGCGCTCGGCCCCGGCGACGGCCACGGCCAGCACCTCATCGGCTGGCGCCTGCCGGTGGGCGAGGCCGGCGGCGCACGCCTCGTCCGCCGTGAGCAGCGCGGCCTCGAGGAGCACCTGCTCGGCCCGGGCGCCGCACACGTGGCGGAGGAGCTCCACCGTGAGCACCGGGAACGCCACGCCCACCTGGAGCTCGGTGACGCCCAGCCGGGCGCTCTCGGCCACCACCCGGAGGTCGCACGCGCAAGCCAGCAGGCAGCCGCCGGCGATGGCCGCGCCGTTGATCGCGGCGACGGTGGGCTTGGGGCACCGGAGGAGCTGCACCAGGACCGCCTCCAGGGCGTCCAGCACGGTGTCGGCGTAGCCGGGCTCGTTCCCCAGCAGCTCGCGGACGTTGAGGCCGGCGGAGAACACCGTGCCCTGGCCGGTCAGGACCACGGCGGTGACGTCGGCGTCGTCCTTGCACCGTGCCACGCACGAGCGGAGCTCCTCCAGCGTGGCCACGTCGAGGGCGTTGACCTTGTCGCCGGAGAGGGTGAGGACGGCCACACCGCCGGCCATAGCGGTGGCCACCCCGCCGCCGGGCGGCCCGACCGCCGGCCCTCCCGTGCCCGCTGCCTCTCCCGCCACGTCCGACCTCCTCCCGCGCCCCGGGCCCGGTGCCCGGGAGGCGTGCCATGCTCCCACCCGCCGGCGCCCGGCCACGCCGCCCCTCGGGGAGCCGCAGGCCGGAGCGTGCGGAGGATGATTCTTCCAGAGAGGAAGTCCGGTTTCCAACGGGGCGCCGTCCGTGGCATGCTCGGGCGGGCCGGCCGGGGCCGGCGATCCTCCGGGGAGGCGCGGACATGCGGACGAGAGCGGCGGTGCTGTGGGGGCGGGAGCAGGACTGGGAGGTCCACGAGATCGAGCTGGACCCGCCCCGGGACCACGAGGTGCTGGTCCGGTGGGCCGCCGCCGGCCTCTGCCACTCGGACGAGCACCTTCGCGACAGCGCCATGGGCATGGGGGCGGCGTCGGACGCCGACCGCCGCCTGTTCCCGATGGTGGGGGGCCACGAGGGCGGCGGCGTGGTGATGGAGGTCGGGCCGGGCGTGACGGACCTCCGGCCCGGGGACCACGTAGCGGCCAGCTTCTTCCCCATCTGCGGCCGCTGCACCATGTGTCTCACCGGCCACACCAACCTGTGCGACCTCGGGGCGTCCACCTTCGCGCTCGGCCAGATCTCGGACGGCACGGTCAGGCACCACCTCGACGGCGCCGACCTCAACGTCATGTCCAAGCTCGGCACGTTCGCCGAGCACGGCGTGGTCCACGAGTGGTCGCTGGTCAAGGTGGACCCGGACCTGCCCATGGCGGCGGTGGCCCTCGTCTCGTGCGGGGTGGCCACCGGGTGGGGCTCGGCGGTGTACCGGGCCGAGGTGCAGCCGGGCCAGACGGTGGTGGTGGTGGGCGTGGGGGGCGTGGGCGTCAACGCCGTGCAGGGCGCCCGCATGGTGGGGGCCCGCCACATCGTGGCCGTGGACCCCGTGGAGCTCAAGCAGAAGGTCGCCCTCGACCTCGGGGCCACCCACGCCGTGGCCTCCATGGAGGAGGCCCTCCCCCTCGTCACCGACCTGACGCTCGGGAAGATGGCCGACGCGGTGATCCTGGTGCCGAGCGTGATGCGCGGGGAGCTCATGGGGCCCGCGCTCAGCCTCACCGGCAAGGCCGGCACGTGCGTGGTCACCGGCGTGGCCCCCCAGACCCAGGCCGAGTGCAGCATCAACCTGTTCGAGCTGGCCATGTGGCAGAAGGAGGTCCGCGGGGTGGTGTTCGGCGCCGCCAACCCGCGGTTCGACATCCCCAACCTGCTGGCCCTCTACCGCTCCGGCCAGCTCCGGCTGGACGAGCTGGTCACCCGGACCTACGCGCTGGACGAGATCAACGAGGGCTACCGGGACATGCTGGAGGGCCGCATCGTCCGCGGCGTGATCACCTTCGCGTGATCACGCCCACGTGATCACCCGCCGGCCACCCCGCCCCGGGGCCGGGCGGCCACCTCCGGCCGCGTCCCCGGGCGCAGGCCCCCGGTGGCGAGCTGGACCCCGTCGCGGCGGATCGGGGTGCCGTTGACGAGCACGTGGCGCACGCCGGCCGGCTCCTCCGCCGCCAGGCGCTCGCCGCCGGCCGGGAAGTCGCGGTGGCGGCTCGTGGGGCCGGGCGCCACCGTCTCGGGGTCGAACACGCACACGTCGGCCCAGTAGCCCGGGCGGAGGTAGCCGCGCCGGACGAAGCCGAAGAGGTCGGCCGGCTCCCCGCTCAGCTTGCGCACGGCGCGCTCCAGCGTGAGCGTGCCGCGCTCGCGCACCCAGTGCCCGAGCAGGTCGGTGGGGATGGGGGCGTCGCAGAGCTGCCCCACGTGGGCGCCGGCGTCCGAGAGCCCGAGCATCACCTGCTCGTGGGCGAGGAGCCGGCCCACGCTGTCCTCGTGGTCGTTGGCGATGTAGATGCGGAAGCGCGTGGCCAGGTCCTCGGCCACGGCCACGTCGCAGATGACGTCCAAGGGCCGGCAGCCCCGCTCCCGGGCCAGGGCGTCCACCCGCCGGCCCTCCAGCTCGGGGAACCGCTCGGACTCGGACACCTCGCAGGTCTCCCACCGGGGCCGCATGGTGACCCCGTCGAGGTCGGCCGCCGCCCGTTGGCGCCACGCCGGGTCGCGGTAGGCGGCGATGCGGGCCTCGCGGTCGCGGTCCAGCAGCTCGCCGAAGACCGCGCTCACGTTCAGGCTGAAGGGGTTCTCCATGGTGAACTGCATGGTGAGCGGTCGCGGCGTCACCTGGGGCCAGACCTGCACGCCCCGGGCCACCGCCTCCTCCTGGAGCGCGAGCTGGGCCTGGTGGCGGCCGTCGGCCTGGGCGAAGAGCGGGTAGGTGAACGGCCGGCCGATGCGGGGCTGCAGCTCGTAGATGTCGGCGTAGGTGCACTGCTCGCCCGCCGTGGCCAGCACCATGCCCCGGCCGGTGCTCCCGGCGGCCAGGAAGAGCGCCTCCACCTCGTCGCGCGCCGCGAACCGGCTGGGCACCGGCAGCCCGTCCATCCCCCGGTGGGTGTAGGCGAAGCTGGTGGAGAACCCGGCCGCCCCCGCCTCGATGCCCTCCACCACCAGCCGGCACATCGCCTCCACCTCGGGGGGCGTGGCCTCCCGGCGGTAGGCGTCGTCCCCCATGACGAAGAGGCGCACCGAGCTGTGCCCCACGTAGCAGGCGTAGTTCAGGACCGTGCCCCGGCGCCGGACCAGCTCGAGGTAGTCCGGGTAGGTCAGGAAGTCCCAGACGATCCCCTCGGTGAGCGTCGCCGCGTCCATGTCCTCCACGTTCTCGAGCGTCCGCACTATGACCTCGTGGTGCTCGGGGCGCGTGGGCGCGATCGTGAACCCGCAGTTGCCGGCCACCACCGTGGTCACCCCGTGGTACGAGGTGGGGCGGAGCGCCGGGTCCCAGAAGACCTGGGCATCGTAGTGGGTGTGGACGTCCACGAACCCGGGGGCCACCACGCAGCCGGTGGCGTCCAGCTCGTCGGCGCCGCGCAGGTCGGGGCCCACGGCCACGACCACGCCGTCGCTGACGGCCACGTCGGCGGCCCGCCCGGGCCCGCCGCTCCCGTCCACCACGGTGCCACCTCGGACCACCAGGTCAGCGAGCATCGTTGCCTCCTTTGCCCCTGCCTCCCCCGCCCTCGGACAGGAGGAGCTTCATCTGCGAGACCGGGGGGCCGGCCGCCGTCCCGCCGTCCACCGGCATCACCATCCCCGTCACGTGGGCGGCGCGGTCGCTCGCCAGGAAGAGCACGGCGTTGGCCACGTCGCGGGGCGTCCCCTCCCGCTGCAGCGGCTGGGACACCTCGATCACCCGGCCGAGGTCGTAGCCGGTGATCCCGGTGGCCACGTGCCCCGGCGCCACGCCGTTCACCCGGATGCCGTGCTCGGCCAGGTCGGTGGCCGCCGACCGGGTGGCCTGGACCACGGCCGCCTTCGAGGCGCGGTAGACGATCGGCGAGGCGCCGCCGGTCAGCGCGCCCATGGACGCCGTGTTCACGATGGCGCCCCCGCCGTGCCCGGCCATGTGGCGGGCGGCGCACCGCATGCCCACCAGCACGCCCAGCACGTTGACCGCCATCACCCGCTCGAAGTCGGCCAGGTCGTTGTCGAGGAGGCGCCGGAAGGAGCTGGGGACGCCGGCGTTGTTGCACATCACGTGGAGGCCGCCGAACCGCGCCACGGCGAAGTCCACCACCTCGCCCACCTGGCGGGGATCGGCCACGTCCGTCTCCCGGAAGGCCGCCGCGTCGCCGAGGGCGGCCGCCAGCTCCTCGCCCCGCTCCCGGTCGACGTCGGCCACCACCACCCGGGCCCCCTGCTCCACGAAGAGCTCCGCCGTCGCCCGGCCGATGCCGCTCGACCCGCCGGTGACCACCGCCACCTTCCCGGCCAGCTCCCCCTCCATCAGGCCCTCCCCCCGCACCCGCCTCCGGCCCGCCCCCGGAGGTCCCGGCGGGCGACCGTGGGAGCGGCGGCACGGTGGCGGAAACGCCGCTCCGTGCGCCCCCCGGCGCCGTCGGGCGCGGGCTCCTCCGCCGAATGCCCAGCTCGCGGGCTTGTCCCCGTGGGTGCCTCGCACCCGGCGCCTGCGTGGGTCATGGTGCTCCTCCCCGGCCGGGCCCGGTCCGGCCATTGCAACGGATACGCCACTCTCCTACACTGCAAGTCTCGTAATCAACCCGGGACCTCGACCGACCCGCCCTGGAGCGCCCGTGACCGACGTCGACCTCGATGCCATCGACTACTTCCGCACGGACGCCCTGTACACGGACCCGTACCCGTACTGGGACCACCTCCGCCGGCAGTGCCCGGTGGCCCGGGAGCCGCACCGGGGCGTCTACATGGTGACCGGGTACGACGAGGCCATCGCCGTCTACCACGACCAGGCCACCTTCTCCAACTGCGTCGCCGCCATCGGCCCCTTCGCCCGGTTCCCGGTGCCGCTGGAAGGGGACGACGTCACCGAGCTCATCGAGGAGCACCGGGGTCGCCTCCCCTTCGGCGACCAGCTCCCCTCCTTCGACCCGCCCAAGCACACGGCCCACCGGGGCCTGCTCATGCGGCTGATCACGCCCAAGCGGCTCAAGGAGAACGAGGCGTTCATGCTGGCGCTGGCCGACCGCCTGATCGACGGCTTCCTCGGCGACGGGCGCTGCGAGCTCGTGGCCCAGTACGCAGGCCCGTACACGCTGCTCGTGATCGCCGACCTCCTCGGGGTGCCCGAGGCCGACCACGAGCGGTTCCTGGACGAGCTGCTGCACGGGTCCCACCTCACGATGGACCACAGCCCGCTCGAGTACCTCTACGAGACGTTCACCGCCTACGTCGAGGAGCGCCGGCGGGCGCCGCAGCAGGACGTCATGACCGGCCTGGCCACGGCCACCTTCCCGGACGGCTCGCTGCCACCGGTCGACGACGTCATGCGCATCGCCGCCAACCTGTTCGCGGCCGGCCAGGAGACCACGGCGCGGCTGCTCGGCATGGCCGTCCAGGCGCTCGCCGACCGGCCGGCGCTCCAGCGCCGGCTCCGGGAGGACCCCTCGCTCGTCCCGGCGTTCGTGGAGGAGATGCTCCGGCTCGAGAGCCCCATCAAGGGCACGTTCCGCCTGAGCCGCGTGCCCACCACGGTCGGCGGCACCGGGATCCCGGCGGGCAGCACGGTGATGGTGCTGCCCGGCGCGGCCAACCACGACCCGCGCGAGTTCCGGGACCCGGGCGAGCTCCGGCTGGACCGGCCCAACGGCCGCCAGCACATCGCCTTCGGGCACGGGATCCACACCTGCGCCGGGGCGCCGCTGGCCCGGGCGGAGGCCACCATCTCGGTCCACCGCCTGCTGGACCGCACGGCCGACATCCGGGTCACAGAGGAGCACCACGGGCCGCCCGGCGCCCGCCGCTGGTCCTACACGCCCACGTGGATGCTGCGCGGCCTGGACGAGCTGCACCTCGAGCTGCACCCCGCCGGGCCGGGCCCGGCCACCGGTGGCTGACCGGGCCGTGGCCCCGGAGGCGGCCGCCGTCGACCCGCTGGACCTGGTGGACCTGGTGGACCCACTGGACCTGGTGGACCCGGCCCGCTTCGCCGAGCGCGGGTACCCCCACGAGCTCTGGGCGAGGATGCGGGCCGAGGTGCCGGTCACCTACCTGGCGCCCGAGGGCTACCACCCGTTCTGGGCGGTGACCCGGTACGCCGACGTGGTGGAGGTGGCGTCCCGGCCCGAGCTGTTCTCCAGCGCGCACGGCCTCATCCTGGGGCGGTCCACCGGCACCGTGGCCCAGCCGGCCGAGATGGTGGTGACGCTCGACCCGCCGCGCCACGGCCCGCTCCGGCGGGCGGCCATGGGGCGGTTCACCCCGAAGGCCGTCCGCACACGCCGCGGGGAGATCGACCGCATCGCCGCCGAGCTGCTGGACGAGGTGGCGGCGCCGGGCGCCACCACCGAGATCGACGTCGTGGCGCGCCTGGCGGCGCCGCTGCCGATCGCCGTGATCTCGTGGATCCTGGGCGTGCCCCGGTCCGACTGGCAGCTCCTGTTCCGGTGGACCAACGAGATCATCGGCAAGGACGACCCGGAGTTCCGGCGCCCCGGCGAGACCCCGGGCCAGACCATCCGCCGGGCCCGGAGCGAGCTCCACGCCTACCTGGGCGAGCTCATCGACCGGCGCCGGCGCGAGCCGGGGGACGACATCGTCAGCCACCTCCTCCGGGCCGAGATCGACGGCGCGCCGCTCACCGCCGACCAGCTCCTGAACTACGCCGAGCTGATGGTGGAGGCCGGGAACGAGACCACCCGCAACGCGGTCAGCGGCGGCCTGCTGGCCTTCTGCGAGCACCCGGACCAGTGGGAGCGGCTGCGCGCCGAGCCCGACCTGCTGCCGGGCGCGGTGGAGGAGATCCTGCGCTGGGTCAGCCCGATCATCCACTTCACCCGCACGGCCATGGAGGACTGCGAGGTCCGGGGGCAGGCGATCGCCCGGGGGGACCGGGTGGCGCTCTTCTACGCCTCGGCCAACCGGGACGAGGAGGTGTTCACCCACCCGTTCTCGTTCCGGGTGGACCGCACGCCCAACCGCCACCTCGCCTTCGGCTCCGGTCCCCACTTCTGCATGGGGGCGCACCTGGCGAGGGTCGAGCTCGAGTCGCTCTTCGGGCACCTGCTCGGCCGCCTCGAGCAGTTCGAGGTGGCGGCACCGCCCGAGCGCCTGCGCTCGGCCGTGAACGGCGGCATCAAGCACCTGCGGCTGCGCTGGCAGCTCGCCTAGCCCGGGGCTCGGGGAGCGGTCACCGGTGCGGTTCGGCGTCGCCTTCGCCAACGTCGGCCCCTTCGTGGAGCCCGAGGCGGCCTGCCGCCTGGCCCGGGCGGCCGAGGCCAGCGGGTTCGACTCCGTCTGGACGGTGGACCACGTGGTGGTGCCGACCGGCTACCGCTCCGCCTACCCCTACGACCCCTCCGGCCGGCTCCCCTCCGGGGAGGACGCCCCCTTCCCGGACCCGCTGGTCTGGCTGGCCTACGTCGCCCGCGAGACGCGGACCGTCCGGCTCGCCACCGGGATCCTCGTCCTGCCGCAGCGCAACCCGCTGGTGCTGGCCAAGCAGTTGGCCACCCTCGACGTGCTCTCGGGCGGGCGGGTGACCCTCGGCGTGGGCATCGGGTGGCTCGAGGAGGAGTACCGGGCGCTCGGGGCGGCCTTCGAGGGCCGCGGCGAGCGGCTGGAGGAGTACGTCGCCGCCATGCGCGCCCTGTGGAGCGAGGACCGGGCCACCTTCCGCGGCCGTGACGTGGCCTTCCGGGACAGCGTGCTCCGGCCGCAGCCCGTCCGGGGCACGATCCCCGTGCTGGTGGGCGGCCACAGCGAGGTGGCCGCCCGGCGGGCCGGGCGGATGGGCGACGGGTTCTTCCCCTTCGGCGTGGCGGGCGACCGGCTCGGGCACCTCCTCGCCGTGATGCGGGAGGCCGCCGGGCGGGCCGGCCGGGACCCGTCCTCGGTGGAGGTCACGGTCAGCAGCACCACGGTCGACCCCGCCCCGGCCCTCGACGAGCTGGAGGCGCTCGCCTCGATGGGGGTGGACCGGGTGGTGGTGCCCGCCGCCCTGTTCCGCCAGGACGTGGAGGACGGGCTCGCCCGCTACGGCCGGGAGGTCGCCGCCGCCGCCGGCGGCGGTACCCTCGTTCCCGAGAGGAGCCCCACATGACCGTGACCGATGCCCCGGGAGCAGGCCTCCGCCACCCGGACCGCTTCTTCGTAGGGGGGTCGTGGGTGGAGCCCACGTCGCCGGCCACCATCGAGGTCCGGGACTCGGGCACCGAGGAGCCCTTCTTCTCCGTGGCCGAGGCCCGCGAGGGCGACATGGACCGGGCGGTCGCCGCGGCGCGTCGGGCGTTCGACGAGGGGCCCTGGCCGAGGATGTCCCATGCCGAGCGGGCCGGCCACCTCCGGAACCTCGCCGCCGGGCTCGCCGAGCGGGCCGGCGACGTCGCGCAGATCTGGCCGCGCGAGTCCGGCGTGCTCTTCCGGGTGGCCGAGCACGCGGCGCCGTCCGCCGCCCGGACGTTCGAGTACTACGCCTCGCTCGCCGGCACCTTCGAGTGGGAGCGGCCGGCCCGGCCCACCGGTCCGGGGTACGGGATCCTCGCCCGGGAGCCGGTGGGCGTGGTGGGGGCGATCATCCCCTGGAACGGCCCGATGGGGCTGATCAGCTACAAGGTGGCCCCGGCCCTCGTCGCCGGCTGCACGGTCGTCCTGAAGTCGTCCCCCGAGGCGCCCGGCGAGGCCTACGTGGTGGCGGAGGTCGCCGAGGACGTGGGCCTGCCGCCCGGGGTGCTCAACGTGCTGACCGCCGACCGGGACGTCTCCGAGCTGCTGGTCCGCGACCCCCGAGTGGACAAGATCACCTTCACCGGGTCCACGGCCGCCGGGCGGCGGATCGCCTCGCTGTGCGGCGAGCGGATCGCCCGCTGCACGCTCGAGCTGGGCGGCAAGTCGGCGGCGGTGGTCCTGGACGACATGGACCTCGCCGTCGCCGCCGACCGCCTCACCCAGGCCGAGTGCATGCTGACCGGCCAGGTCTGCTCGTCCCTCACCCGGGTCATCGTCTCCCGCCACCGCCACGACGAGCTGGTGGACGAGCTGGCCGGCCGCTTCTCCCAGGTGGTGGTGGGCAACCAGTTCGACCCCGCCTCCCAGATGGGGCCGCTGGCGGCCAGCCGGCAGCGCGACCGGGTCCTCGGGTACGTGGCGCGCGGGGTGGCCGAGGGCGCCACGCTGGCCACCGGCGGGGGCCGCCCGGCCCACCTGGACAGGGGGTGGTTCGTGGAGCCGACGGTCTTCGGCAACGTGGACAACGCCTCCACCATCGGCCGGGAGGAGATCTTCGGCCCCGTGCTCAGCGTCATCCCGGCGCGGGACGAGCAGGACGCGGTGGCCGTCGCCAACGACACGATCTACGGCCTGAACGCCTCGGTGTTCACCCCGGACGTCGACCGGGCGCGGGAGGTGGCGGGCCGGCTCCGGACCGGCACCGTGGGCCACAACTCGTTCCGGACCGACTTCGCCATCGCCTTCGGCGGCTTCAAGCAGTCCGGCATCGGCCGCGAGGGCGGCACCGAGGGACTGCTCCCGTTCCTCGAGACCAAGACGATCATCCTCGAGGAGGAGCCCGGCGCGGGCGGTGCCGCCGGTGGATGAGCCCGGGCCGAGCGTGAACCACGTGGGGATCTGCGTGAGCGACCTCGAGCGCTCGCGCCGCTTCTACACCGGGGCGCTGGGCTTCCGCCCGTGGTGGGAACTGGACGTCCCCGACGGGAGCGCCGGGCCGCTGCTCCGGCTGCCCACGCCGCTGGGCACGCACGCCACCTACCTGGCCAACGGGCGGTTCGTGCTCGAGCTCATCCACTACCGGGACCACCCGGCGACGGCCCCGCCCGGCGGGCGGGCCATGGACGTGCTCGGCCTCACCCACCTCTCGGTGGCGGTGGAGGACGTGGCGGCCGCCGCCGACGCGGTCGAGGCGCTGGGGGGCGAGGTCCTGCGCGACACCGCCGTGGGCGCCGCCGCCGTCATGGTGCGCGACCCGGACGGGCAGCTCCTCGAGCTCACCTCCACCGGCTTCCCGGCCATGCGGCCGCCCTGGCCCGACGGGCCGGACGGGCCGGACGGGCGGCCGCCGGCC
>JBOGGH010000047.1:0-10457 GCA_050743905.1 Acidimicrobiales bacterium | reverse complement strand
CGTATGTAGGGCTGGTGGATGCGCTCGAAGAGCGCAGTGCCGATGGCACAGCCCTGGCCGGCTCTCTCGATCATAAGCAGACGGTCGTTGACCTGGCGCGCCCGGGCGACGAGCTCGGTGAGGTGCTCGAGCCGGGAGAGGAGGCCGATGTCCTTGGGCTTGTTGATGACGGTCTCGATGCGAAGGGCTCTCCCCTCTTTCAGGTACTGCTTGACCCGGCTGTGCTTGAAGCTGAAGTCGATCTTCACCTCGGTGCCCGGTGAGAAGACCCTGGTCCGGAAGGTGCCCGTGGTCTTTCGCGGACCCCTCGTGCGCAGCTGCATCCCGAAGACGGCTGCGATCTGCTCGGGGCGACCGACGTCGATGTTGTCCTGAACGAGCGCTTCGAAGAAGCTCCGCGCCCGGCGTGGATCGTCGAAGACGAGGGTGCGGCTGATCTCCACCTGGCGCATGGAGAGCTCGTAGTCATAGCCAGCCTTCCGGTCCGCGTCGGTGAACGGGCTCGGGATGACCGCGCGCCAGCGGTCGAAGAAGGTCTGGACGTCCCGGGGGCCGAAGCGGTCGCAGACCCTTTGGAGTCCAGCCGGATCCTCACAGGAGGAGAAGCCATTGGCGAGCTCGCCAAAGTCGAGCCCGGCGCGCCGAGCCTGGCGCTTGGCCCACTCATGTCCGTTCAGCCAGACCTTTCCCGGATAGTAGGGATCGGGCCGGGGCGCAGTGCCGCTCTCTCAAGCGGTCCGTTTCCCCGGCCCGCACCTCCGAACCGGACGTGCGACTTTCACCGCATCCGGCTCTCCACGAGCTCAAGTCGCTGGACTATGCGACCGTCACGTCCGCTGTGGGCCACGGCGAGCGAATCTGCGCTCCCCGATACCGATAGCGGGTAACCGCCATCGAACACGGGTTGAACAGGGTGATCTCGCCTTCCGTCGGCCGCCACCCCGGAAGGTAGCGACGGCGGAGCCACGCCCAATTGGCACGGCGGTGCTTGTGACGGAGCCAGATGACCACCCGCCGCCAACTGAAGGCGTTGAGGTAGTCAAAGGTCGCCGACGAGGCGCCGTGTCGGAAGTAGTTGGCCCAGCCCCGAAGCACCGGGTTCAGCCGGCGCAGCAGGACCGACAGTGGTTGATTCGTGCCTCCTCGGGTGAGCGCCCGCACTTTGGCCTTCACCGAGGCGAGCGCCTTATGCGACGGCCAGGTGTAGACGAACCGCTTGTCCGACCCCCGTCGGCGTTGACGCTGGATGCGCCAGCCGAGGAAGTCAAAGCCTTCGTCGATGTGGACAATCGTCGTCTTCTCCTCCGAAAGGCGAAGGCCCATCGGTTGGAGCACCGCGGCGACCTCGTCCCGCAGCTGTTCGGCATGCGCTCGGGTGCCGGCCACCAACACGACGAAATCATCGGCATACCGCACCAGGCGGTAGGTGGCCATTCCCTTGCGCCTCCGGTAGCTGCGGGCATTGAAGTCGCCCCACGCCTCCCAAGCCGCGGCGAAGTGATCGTCGAGGACCGAGAGAGCAATGTTGGCTAGCAACGGCGAGAGGATGCCCCCTTGCGGGGTGCCGGTGATGGTGTCCCGTTCGATCCCGTCCTCAGTGAGGATGCCGGACCTGAGGAACGCCTTCACCAAGCCCAGGACACGCTTGTCCCCGATCCTCTCTCGCACGCGGTCTTGAAGGCCGACATGCGAGATTTCGTCGAAGCACGCCTTGATGTCACCCTCGAGCACCCACTCGTAGGAACGAGAGGTGAACTGGTGAATCTCGGCGATGGCGTCCTGGGCTCGCCGCTTCGGGCGGAAGCCGTAGCTGACCGGCTTGAAGTCCGCCTCGAATATCGGTTCGAGCACCAGCTTGAGGGATGCTTGCACGGTACGGTCCCGGGCGGTGGGGATGCCCAAGCGACGGCCCTTTGACGAGCCGGGCTTGGGAATGATCCGTTCACGCACCCGACTGGGTCGGAACTGCCCGGCTTTGAGATCGTCTCGCAGCTCGGTGAGGAACCAATCCCTGCCGAAGACGATGGAGCGGGGTTCCACCCCATCGACTCCAGCCGACCGTGCCCCCCGATTGCCCCGCACCCGATCCCATGCGACCACAAGGAAAGCGGGATCGGCGACGAGGTTGAAGAGGTCACAGAACCGACGATGAGGGTCGTCGGCAGCCCATTGATGCAGCTTGGTCTGGATCCCCAGTACCCGAGACTCGGCCTCATAGAGGTCGGGCCACGAAGCGTCGGTGTTCACCGGCGACCTCCTGGCATTCCAACGACCTTCCTGCGAACTCGCTGGGTCCCTTCGCCATGTGACCGGCTTTCCCGGCCTCGGACTACTACGGACCCTCCGTCCCATCGCCACGCCATCAGCAGACGGCATGCCTTCCCGCCGACGCCCTGGCTGGGCGTCGGTGTGGGGTGCGTGACGACGGTTCCCACGTTCACCATGTACCGGTCGACGGGGTTGGTGCCCAACTCTTCCCCTGCAGCCTCGTCCCGGCTACGCCGCAGACATTCACCGTGACCACCAGGTCGGACTTCCCAATTCCGACCTGATGTCGCCCGCCGCAGCTTCCCGGCGAGCGCGCACTGCCCTCCGGCCCCGATCCACCAGGTTCGAGCCGGCGCACTTCTTGAGGGGGTTCCACCGCTGGTTTCTGCATTCGTACACCGTCCCGTCTCGCTTGCCGGACCCGGCCCATCTGGCGGTGCCGAACCGTCCCGGCGTTGTCGGGGCTGCTCCCACCTGCTCCCGTGCCTCCGGGGTCAGGCTGCCCCCAGCTTCACCAGATTGCTGCGACAATCCGGAGGCGGCGCCCTTTCATCACCGCCCGGTGTCATGGCGCCTCGTGGCGCACGGGAAAGTAGGTGCACGCCTTGATGAAGCCCCGTCCGAACTCGGCGTCGTAGATGTAGAAGTAGTAGATCCCGACGCGGCGCTCCTCCTTGACGAAGTCGAAGCTCACGACCCCGGGGACCTTGGAGCGGTTCTTCGCCGAGAAGACCCACTGGAACTCCTGGGACTGGACGATGGCGACAACGCCAAATCGCCCCTCGACTTCTGCTGCATCGAGATAGGGGCGGACGTGATCGAGCTTGCGGTCGTCCCAGCGCGTGCGGTCGGGCTTTCCGAGGGCGAGTATCGGGATGTCGTGCTCGCCAGCAAAGGCCTTGACCTCGCGTCGGAAGCGGTTGCCGATCTTCTCGAGCAGCGCAGGCGAGGGGATGGGGAAGCCGAGGTGAGCGGTGAGGAAGGTGACCACCTGTCCGGACACCTGGAGGTTCGGGAGGTAGGCATTGCAGAGCAACCGATCGACGCAGGAGAGATCGAGGCCGATGTGGCCATCGAGCACGTCGTTGATGTTGGTCACCGTCGTCATGCACACGCGATAGCGCACGAGGGGCGGCTTTGCTGGCCCGACAGCATCAATGAGCACGCGGCCGCGTTGGGAGGAGGCCGGGAGGGGGGCCTGCCCCCTTCCCGCTAATGTCCCGAGCCAGAGATTTGAAAGAAATGTCGACCATCTGGGAATTTCTGGGTGGCTAGCGCGGTTTCCACGTCGTACCTGCGACGATGGGAGACGACATGGCAATCATGGGCCGGCCGAAGGCAGAGCTCGTGCTGAGCGACGAGGAGCGTCTCAGCCTCGAGCGTCTGAGCAACCGGCACAAGAGCGCTCAGGCGATTGCGATGCGCGCACGCATCGTGCTCAGCTGCGCGAAGGGTGGGACCAACCGGGACGTGGCCGCACACCTGTCGGTGAGCCAGGCCATGGTCGGCAAGTGGCGCCGTCGCTTCGTCGAGCGCCGACTCGATGGCCTCTTCGACGACCCGAGGCCCGGCGTGCCGCGCACCATCACCGACGACCAGGTCGAAGCGGTGGTGGTGAAGACACTCGAGGAGAAGCCGAAGGACGCCACCCACTGGTCGACGCGCTCGATGGCGAGGGAGGTCGGCATGAGCCAGACCACCATCCGGCGGATCTGGCACGCCTTCGGGCTCCAGCCGCATCGAGCCGAGAGCTTCAAGCTGTCGACCGACCCCCTCTTCATCGAGAAGGTCCGTGACGTGGTCGGGCTCTACATGGACCCGCCCGAGCGAGCCGTCGTGCTCTGCGTCCTCGCAGATCCAGGCGCTCAACCGCTTCCAGCCGATTCTGCCCATGATGCCCGCCACCCCCGAGCGCAGAAACAACGATTACGTGCGCCACGGCACCACCAGCCTCTTCGCCGCGCTCGACATGACCTCGGGCAAGGTGATCGGCTCGCTTCGCAAGCATCACCGAGCAGCCGAGTTCAAGAAGTTCCTCGTCCAGATCGATGGCGAGGTCCCGACCGACCTCGAGGTCCACCTCGTCTTGGACAACTACGCCACCCACAAGACCCCCGAGATCCGTCGCTGGCTGCTGCGCCACCCCCGCTTCCACCTGCACTTCACGCCCACCTCGGGCTCGTGGCTCAACATGGTCGAGCGGTGGTTCGGCGAGCTCACCACGAAGAAGATCAAGCGCGGCGCCCACACGAACGTGAAGGCCCTCCAGAAGGACATCCGCGAGTGGATCGCGAACTGGAACGAGAACCCCCGGCCCTACGTGTGGGTGAAGACCGCCGATCAGATTCTCGCCAGCCTTGCCCGCTACTGCGAGCGGGAATCGGCGGCGGCGGCCGCGCGCGCTTCCGAGGCCTGATGACACTTATGCCCCTAATCTCTGGCTCGGGACACTAGGAGATGTACCAACGTGTCGTTCGCCAATTGATGGACTGACCGATGACGTCTCGTTGTGTCAACTCGACACCGCGACTGCTCTTCAGGTCTTGAAGGGAGGCTGTAACGATTCCCACAGACGGTCACGTTGATTGATGGAGAAGCACGGTTAGGACTGCGCCCAGTCAAAGAGTCCGTTCTCGAGTCAATCTCGGCCACGTGGCCTGCCGCCTCCACGTTGTTGTTCTCGATAACTATGTTGCGGGAAGACCAGATCCCGAACCCATAGGGTTGCTGGTACTCGCACGTAGTGGTGCAGCCGTAGGCCATGTTGAGCAGGGCATTGTCCGTGAAGCGCGATATGCCATTGACCACCCCTGTCAGTTCCACACCATCACGGTAGTTGCTCATCGCCGACGATGTCGCGATCGAGTTGGTCAGCGAGATTGGACCGAAGTACGGATTAGGCTCGTTAGTATACGCCAAGAATTGCGGGGTGCCCCCGCCGAAGGTGTCGTGGCGGAAGTTGATGCTTTCTCCGGTCATGTTCGCGCCACCCTGGACTGCGATGCCATCCAAGCCTACGTCGGCAAAGCGCTCGTAGCTGGACGTGACGTTGACCCAGCCTGCGCCCGAGCAGCCAGTGGTGCAACCGACGGGCATCGTCGGCCCGCCGCTGTCGTCCTCCAGGTCGACCGCATCGTAAGCAATCATCGAATAGGTGTTGTCGGAGAACCTGAAGTTCTCGCCGCTGTTGGATGACCAGCCATGGCGCCCGAGATGATCGCAGGAGTTTCGAGAGAACGTAACGCCATCGGTCCAGCCGTGGTCGTCGGCGTTGTAATCTCCAACTTGAGCACAGTCGCCCCACACGTGTGAGATCACGTTGTCGGTGATAGTGATGTCCCTACTCCCGCCCACCACGAAGCCGGCCTGCCCTTCGAGCGAGGGCATGTAGCAATTATAGTACGGAACAAGCTTGCAACTGTTGGAGCCTTTAACACGAAACCCGGAGACGACGATGTGAGATGAGTCATCAATCAAAAAAACGGAGCGGTTGTCGCTGCCGGTACTGCCAACCAGGTTTTGGACGAAGTAGTAGGGAAAGTGCCTCCCGCGTCTCTCACCATAGTCGATGCCCACGTAAGGCGCACCTGTGCCGTTTGTCGTGGCCACGAGGTGTGCGCCGTTTCCATCAAGTTCTATGTAGCTCCGCTGCCAGATTGGAAGCGTCTCGTCAACCTGGTAGCAGCTCGTGGAGCGAAAGACGACAACCGTAGGTCTTTGGGCAGTTCCATCCGGAAGAGAACTGAGCCATCGATAGAGTGCCGGTGCGACATCCCTCGAACAGTTCGCCGGAAGTGATTTCGGAGGTTGGTAGATAGTCTCTTGTGCGCGGACGTGGGTAATGACGTCTTGATACGTAGAGCTGCTCGGCCTGGTACTCGCCAACGAAATGAGGCGGAGCTGAGATACGAGTCCGAGTTCTCGCGAGCTGGAGGCCGGTCGGGCGGAATAAGATAAGGAGGTGGTCTCGATTGCAGTTTGCCTGGCAACAGTCAGATGTCCTGTCGCAGCAGTTCCCTCCTGATTAGTTAGGAGGCCTGCAGCACCAACTACGAGTACTAGCGCGGACGCGGTCTCGAAGACACGCTTGGACCTCTTCGGCAGGTTCCGGATCATGTGCTTCTCTATCGGCAATCTTCCTGCCGGGCTTGAGTACCGCCCTGCGGGTGACGTCCCTCCGGCGATGGCCGGGGCGCGGTAGTCGTGGTAGGGGCCGCTGCGATGATCCATCGTGCAGCCTTCCAATCGCGGGTCGCTGAGCTGACTCCCGGAGTCGTCGCGAGGATAAACGTGATCTGCGTGCCGATCGAACGGGACGCAACCACCCTGGCGTGCCGGAAAGACCGTCACCAACATAGGGGGCTTCCATACATCAGAGGTGCGGGGTAGGGCTCGTGACATTGGCTGACCCCACAGATGGTGATCGACGGTTTCGGGTGCGAGGCCCCGGCGGTCGTGCGTGCCATGGCCTCCCAGCCGCCGGCTTACTCACCGAGGCGTTCGGCGAGAGAGGGTGACGAAAGTGCTGCTCGGGAGGGGCCGGGCCGGGCTCGAGTCAATGCCGCCGCCCGGGTCCTCGTTGCCAAGACTGGTCTCGATCGTGGCCGCTTCCCAGAAGGGGAGGCCTCTTCGGTGTCGGTCACCGAACTACACGAATGTCATTCAGCGGCGGCGCCAGCTCGCATCGACTTGCCTCACCACCTGCGACATGCAGCCGACCGCCAAGCGCGCGCAATCCCCGAGTATTCCCCATTGACGCCTGAGCGGTCCCATGGTTAGCTTCAATACTGCGGCCTCAACGTCACAGCTGTGGCATGCCGGCAAAGAGGAGACCGCCGGGATGGACACGTGCCTGGCCGAACAGCGACAACGGCGATGAGTCCCGCTCCCGATCTTCGACGCGACAGCGTGGTCACTTGCGCTGGTCCTCTGGTCCTGCTCGCCCGAGACCACGAGTGGCTTTATCCCACCGCCTCTATCCAGAGCCAAACGCTGACAAGATGTCGCCCGATGCGAGCCCTCGACTGCAGACCCGCTGATGAGCATCTCTGAAGGAGCCTGGTTCGGCTTGATTGTCGGCCTTCTGCTCGCGGTCTTTGCCGTTCCCGCCGTCGCCCGAGCAGTGGCTCGACGTGACCGAGATCCTCGGATCTTCCGAGTTGTCCTCGCGTCCGGAATACTGAAGCTCGTGTGCGCTCCCGTCTGGATCTACGTTGTAGACCATTTCTATGGTGGCGCCGCGGATGCCTACGGATACAGCGGCCATGGGAGCCAGGTCGCAGAACTGATACGCCATGGAGACTTTGCCTTTCATGTTGGCCCACTTATTGGCGATGGTGCCACCCGCATCATCACCGGTATCATTTATTCCGTCATCGGGGCCAATTTTCTGGGTGGTGCATTCATCTTCGCGTTCCTAGCATTCCTAAGTCTGGCGCTGTTCTATCGGGCATTTTATATGGCGTTGCCCGAAGCCGATCACCGGCGCTATGCCCTACTCCTCTTTTTTCTTCCATCCCTTCTCTTCTGGACATCTGCGATCGGCAAGGATGCACTGATCTCGCTAGGCCTCAGTCTTGCAGCTCTCGGCGGTGCCCGGATCTTGACAGGACGGCGGGGCCGCTTGCTACCCCTTGCCAGCGGGCTCGCCCTCACAGCTCTCGTCCGCCCTCATGTCGCACTCATCTTCTTTGTAGCACTCGCCGCTTCCTACATCGTCGGTAATGCGCGATACACTTCCCATCTCGCTCCCTTGACGAAGGCCTTCGGCATCATTGTCCTAGTCGGGGGCGGCCTTCTCTTGGCTAAGGAGACGGCACATTTTTTTGGCGTGCATAGTCTGAGCATTGCTTCTGTCGACCACGTCTTGAAACAGAACGCGGTCAATACCGGCACGGCTGCACGAACAGGAGGTGGCCCCGGGCAGTTCGGATCCAGTGACACGGCTTCAACCTCCCTGTCGATAGCTGCTTTACCTAAGGACTTCTATTATGTCGTACTTCGTCCACTTCCTTTCCAGGCTCATGGAAAGGGCCAGCTGGCTAGCTCGATCGAGAATCTCTTCGTCACAGTACTCCTAGTAGTTTCGTGGCGCCGATTATTTACTGGCCTCCGTTCGATACGTCGGTATCCGTATTTCCTCGGAGCGGCCGTCTACTCTCTCATATGGATCGTATTGTTCGCGAGTATCGGCAACCTGGGTATTCTATCTCGAGAAAAGACATCGCTACTTCCCTTCCTTCTTGTACTTGTAAGCTGGCAGCGGGGATCAACAACATCGGAGTCACGGTTGCCATCAGTGGCAACACGGGACTCGGCGGCTTCTTCTCTCGAGTCCGTCTAGCTGATGCCTGAGATATGACAGCTGGGTGACAATGGCGAACACAGTCGGGCAGCCAGGCGTGTCTGTGATCATTCCTATCTTCAATTCGTGTTCCACGATTATGGAGCAACTTGATGCGTTGACACAACAAACTGACTATCCGTCGTTTGAGATTATTCTGGCTGACAATGGCTCCTCGGATGGGGGTCCAGCCATGGTGCGAAGTCGGCCTCTCTGCGGTGTGCGAGTGATAGATGCCTCGCAACGTCGCGGGGCTGTTTTTGCGCGAAACCGCGGCGTTGACACCGCCCGTGGCTCGCTTATTCTCTTTTGTGACGCCGACGATGTTGTATGCCAAGGGTGGGTTGCTGCCCTAGTGGGCGCTCTCTCTGAATTTGATCTGGTGGGGGGTGGCTTTGATGTGGCATCTCTGAATGCTGACATCGCTGCATGGCGCCCGAGGCCGGCGACGGCAGCTGTCCTCGACGCTAAACCGCTCCCGTTCGCCTCGTCGGCAAATTTCGGTATTCGTCGTACGGTATTCACGGCACTTGGAGGTTGGCGTTCGGAAGGCGCAGAGGACAGGGACTTGTGCTGGCGAGCGCAACTGGCCGGTTATTCCCTTGGCTTTGTGCCGGGTGCTGTTGTTCGAGTCCGCTATCGCCGAAAGCTGACGGGGCTCGCAGAGCAAGCGTACCGTTATGGACGCGCTGGCGAACGTGTCAAAAGCAGGTTTCCGATGCTGGAGCATGCCGAGGTGACGCCCTGGTGGCGTCTGATTGCCTGGCTAGTTCTGAATGCGCCTCTATTGGCGAGACGACGAACAAGGGGCATGTGGGTGTACGCAATAGCTCACAAGTGTGGAGTGATGGTGTCGCGCAGAAAGGTGCTGAGACTGATCTTGGGCAAGCCGTCGCACGGAGGGCGGGCCAGGTCGGAAGCGACGGGACACATTGGCCGCCGGGAGCGACGAGGCGAAAGGCTGGGTCCGTAGCGCTACCGCACGTCTGGCACAGAAGTGCAGCTACGCCATGCTTGATAGCCCACGGCTGGCTATGTGGGCCCAACTCGCTCAGGCGCCGATCATGAGGCAGATGGATGGTCCGTGAGCGGGCCGATCCCACTCCCGCTAGGTCGCGCTCGCTCGAACCAAGCGACCGTCTCGGCAAGGCCGACCTCGAAGGGCACGGGGCTCAGGGACGGGAAGAGTGCGCGCAGCCGCGAGCCGTCGGCTTGTGAGTGTCGGACGTCGCCCGGCCGTGGGCCCAGGTGCTCGACCGACACAGACCGGTCGAGGATCCTCTCGAGGGTGGAGATCACGTCGAGGAGCGAGAGGCGCGAGCCGAAAGCGAGGTTGACCGGTCCGGGCGCCGAGATGTGCTTGCGGACGGCGCCGGCCAGCACTTCGGTCACGGTCCCGACGTAGGTGAAGTCCCGCGTCTGTAGCCCGTCGCCGTGGACCTGGAGGGCTCGTCCGCCGAGAGCAGCGTCGACGAAGGCCGGGATGACCGCCGCGTAGGCGTGGCCTGCCGGCTGAAGGGGCCCGAAAACGTTGAAAAAGCGGAAGGCGAGCACCTCGAGCCCGAAGGAGCGCGCGTAGGCGAGGGCGTACGACTCGGCAGCGAGCTTGCTGGCGGCATAGGGGCTGAGCGGCAGCGTAGCCATCTCCTCTGACTTCGGAAGCGTCGGGTTGGCGCCGTAGACCGAGGAGGACGACGCCACCACGACGTGGCCGACGCCGGCCGCACGTGCGGCTTCGAGGACGCTGAGCGTGCCCGTGGCGTTGGCCTCGTGGCTTGCGAGCGGATCGGCGAGGGACCGCGGCACAGACGGGAGCGCCGCCAGATGCACGATCGCCGCGGCACCC
>JBOGGH010000046.1:0-10496 GCA_050743905.1 Acidimicrobiales bacterium | reverse complement strand
GGGCTCGCTGCATCGCCATCGCCACCGGGCCAGCAGGGTCCCGAGCGCGCCCCTTGCTGCTTCCGCGTGGCCGCTCCGGAGGTACGCCCGCAGGGCCTCCTCGACGAGGGCGCTCTCCGTCCGTTTCGAGGCCAGTGCGGCCGCCTTCGTCGCGGTCAGGACATCCGCGTCGAGGTAGACGGTCGTCTTCTGTTTGGGCATGTCCCAACGTTAGCGCCTTTGTGGCGTCATAGCGTCATGACGTCATTGTCATCACTCCAACCGGACAGCCGGATAAAGGTCGCCGGGCAGGCAGGCTTCCTACAAGGCACGTCGGATGAGCTCCCCGGCTCGCGGCCCGAGCGCCCGTCCGGAGGGGGGTCAGGACCGACCGGACCGGTCAGCCCCGTCGGCCGGGCTCCAGTCGGTTGAGCCGCCGGAGCGCCCCCTGGAGCGAGCGCTCCACCCCGAAGAGGGCGGTGGCCAGCTCGTCGTCGTGCTCGCCCTGGGCCCGGTCGGCCAGGGCGGTGATCCGGCGGGTCAGCTCGTCGAGGGTGGACGTGAGGGAGGAGAGCTCGGTGCGGGCGGTCACCGCCCGATGATGGCGCGGGGACGGTCGCCACGCCCAACCGCCCCCGCGGGCACAGGGGCCAGGGGCTCAGGGGGCTCAGGGGGGCCAGGGGAGCACAGGGGGCCGGGGCCCAGGGGCCCCCGGCAGGCCCCCGGGTAGCATCACGGGACCATGACCCTCACCCGGATCGACCTGCGGGGCCACCGGGGACCCGTGGAGCCGGCACTGCCGCGCCCGGGCGACGCCGGCGAAGATGTCCGCGAGCAGGTGGCGGCCGTCCTGGCCGAGGTCCGGGCCACCGGCGACGCCGCCGTCCACCGGCTGACCGAGCGGTTCGACGGGGTGCCCCTCGGCGAGCTGCGGGTCCCCGGCGACGAGATCGGCGCCGCGCTCGCACGGGTCCCCTCCGACGTCCGCCGCGCCCTGGAGGTGGCCTGGGAGCGCGTCTCGGCCTACCACGCGCTGGAGGGGTCGCCGCCGCCCGACTACGTGGACAGCGGGGTGCGGGTCCGCCACCTCGTGCGCCCGGTGGACCGCGCCGGGTGCTACGCGCCCGGGGGCCGGGCCCGCTACCCGTCCACCGTGCTCATGTGCGCGGCGCCGGCCCGGGTGGCCGGCGTGGGCGAGCTGGTGCTCTGCGTGCCCCCTGCCCCCGACGGGCGGGTGGACGACGCCACCCTGGCGGCGGCGGCCATCGCCGGGGTGGACGAGGTCTACCGCGTGGGCGGGGCCCAGGCCATCGCCGCCATGGCCTACGGCACCGAGTCCGTCCGGCGGGTGGACGTGGTGGTGGGGCCGGGCAACCGGTACGTGGCCGAGGCCAAGCGCCAGGTCTCCGGCATGGTGGGGGTGGCCTCCGCCTTCGCCGGGCCCTCCGAGATCGTGGTGGTGGCCGGCCCGGACACCCCGGCCGAGCTGGCCGCCGTCGACCTGCTGGTCCAAGCCGAGCACGGGCCGGACGGCCTGGCCTGGCTGGTCACCTGGTCGGCACCGAAGGCCGACGAGGTGGAGAAGGAGGTGGCACGCCTGGTGGCGTCCTCGCCCCGGCGGGCCGACCTCGAGGCCACGCTGGCCGGCGGCGGCTACTGCTGCCTGGTGGACGACGCGGTGGCGGCGCTCGCCGTGGCCAACGTGGTGGCCCCCGAGCACCTCGAGCTCATGGTGGACGAGGCCGAGGCCCTCCTCCCGCTGGTGCGGGCGGCGGGCGCCGTCTTCTGCGGCCCGTGGTCGCCGGCCAGCCTGGGGGACTACGTGGCCGGGCCCAACCACGTGCTGCCCACCAACCGCACGGCGCGCTTCGCCTCGGCGCTGCGGGCCGACGACTTCCGCCGGCACATCCACGCCGTCACCGCCGACCGGTCGGCCATCGAGATCCTCGGACCGCACGTGGTGACCCTGGCGACGGTGGAGGGGCTGCCGGCGCACGCCGAGTCCATCCGGCTGCGGTCGTGAGCCCGCTGGTCCCGCGCCGCCCCGACCTGGCGGCGATGACCGGCTACCACTCGCCCCAGGTGGAGGTGGACGTCCGCCTCAACACGAACGAGTCGCCGTTCCCCCCACCCGAGGGGTGGCGGGAGGAGCTGGTGGCGGCGGTGCGGGCCACCGAGTTCCAGCGCTACCCGGACCGCGGCGTGCGGGCGCTGCGGGCGGCGCTGGCCGAGCGCCACGGGGTGGGGCCCGACGAGGTGTTCTGTGCCAACGGGTCGGACGAGGTGCTCCAGTGCCTGCTCCTGGCGTTCGGCGGGCCGGGCCGGCGGGCGGCGGTGTTCGAGCCCACCTACCGGCTGCACAGCCACATCGCCCGGGTGACCGGCACCGAGGTGGTGACCGGCGGCCGCACCGCCGACTTCCGGGTGGACCCGGAGGAGGCGGGCTCCCTGCTGGCCGGGGCGCAGCCGGCGATCACCTTCCTCTGCTCGCCCAACAACCCCACCGGGCGGTCGGATCCGCCCGAGCTCGTACGGCACCTGGCGGCCACCGCGCCGGGGCTGGTGGTGGTGGACGAGGCGTACGGCCAGTTCGCGCCGTGGTCGGCGGTGGGCCTGCGGGGGGAGGGGGGCGTTGGCGGTGGTGCGGACGTGGCCGGCCTCGTGGTGGTCCGCACGTTCTCCAAGACCTGGGCGATGGCCGCCGTGCGCCTCGGGTACCTCGTGGCCGACCCCGAGGTGGTTGCCGGCTGCGAGGCGGTGGTCCTGCCGTACCACCTCTCGGCGGTGACCCAGGCCGCCGGCCTGCTGGCGCTCGACCACCAGGCCGAGATGGAGGCGCGGGTGACCCAGGTGGCCGAGGAGCGGGGCCGGCTGGCGGCGGCCCTGGCCGAGCTGCCGGTCTCGGCGTGGCCGTCGGACGCCAACTTCATCCTGTTCCGGACGGAGCGACGCGACGCCGCCGCCGTGTGGCAGGACCTCGTGGACCGCGGGGTGCTGGTGCGCGACTGCTCTGGGTGGGAGGGCCTCGCCGGCTGCCTGCGGGTCACGGTGGGCACGGCCGCCGAGAACGACCGGTTCCTGTCGGCGCTGCGCGAGGTGGTGGCGTAGGAGCTGGCTCCACGTCGTCCGGTGCGGTTCCGCGTTCAGGTGCCGACCGTTCAGTACCGGCGCCACGGTGGCGCTCCGCCGGACGTTCTCCGGCGCCGCGGCGGTGCTACGTGGAGGTAGCCTGACGGTGATGACCGCGATGATCTGGACGCTAATCGCCCTCATCGGGGCGGCGATGGTGGCGATGACCGTCGACGCCCGTTCCGGGCGCCGTGAGCTGCGGACCGAGCTCAAAGGCGACATTACCGGGCTGCGGACCGAGCTGAAAGCCGACATCAACGGGCTGCGGACCGAGCTAAAAGCCGACATCAACGGGCTGCGGACCGAGCTCAACGGCGACACCACCGGGCTCAAGGGCGAGATCGACGGCCTGCGAAGCGAGGTCCACCTGCTGGCCGAGCGGCAGGCCGAGATGAACGGGCGGCTGGACCTGGTGGCGGCCATGGCCCACACGCACCCACCGGCGGTGGCCGGGCAGCAGGGGTGAACTTCCTGGCCCACGCGCTCGTGGCGGCGAGGACGGGGTCCGGGTCGACGGAGCGGGTGGTGGGGGCGGTGCTGCCCGACCTGGCGGGCATGGCGGGCGTCCACCCGGTCGCCGAGCGACTCGACGGCGAGCTGGCCGAGGGCGTGGCCTGCCACCACGCGGCCGACTGCGCCTTTTCCTGTCGGCGCTGCGCGACGCGGTGGCGTAGGGAGCGGCCGGTCGGTGGCGCAGCGATGGCCCGCCGGAGCCCGTCGTTCCGTGCACAGAATGAGAGACCGTTCCGTGGGCGTGGAGACACGGCGGCGTGGGCGAAGCAGGGGCGGCACTGCGGCGAAGGCGGGCTGCATGCGGCACTTCTTCATCGACGAGACGAAGCGAGCGGGCTATGTGATCGCCGCAGTGTCAGTGGCGGTACCAGCAGCCACGCGTGGCGTGGTGCGCGGGCTCGTCGCACCTGGCCGACGTCGGTTGCACATGGTCGACGAGAGACCCCGGCATCGGCCGATCATCATCGACACGTTGCTGAGCTGCGATATCGAGGCATGGATCTACAACGCAGGGCGCGCTCACAGAACGGAGCGAGAAGCGCGGGCCGCGTGCTTGCGCGCTCTGGTTGCTGACCTGGCGGCCCTGGGTGGCTCGACGCGCCTGATCATCGAATTGGATCGAACGTTGGGGGGTGCAGATCGATCCGTCCTCTATCAGGCAAGCCGTCGTTCGCCTCGACGCGGCTTCGATCTCCACTACGACCACCGAACGTCGCACGAAGAGCTGCTACTGGGGCTTCCCGACGTCATTGCTTGGTGTTGGGCGCGCTCTGCGGAATGGCGGCGACGGATCATGCCTGTCGTCACGAGGGTCCGATCGGTGTGATCCCGTAAAGCGCAGAACCCGAGCGCCGCGTCCATCCGGGACGGGTCTCGGGTTCGCTTCCCTCGGCGACTGAGCTTTGGGCACTACGAATGGTAGGGCTTGGCGACGACGCCGTCAACGACGCAGGACGCGGCAGTGCTACGTGGAGGTAGCCTGACGGTGATGACGGCAATGCTCTGGACGCTGATCGCCCTCCTGGGGGCCGTGCACCCGCCGGCGGTGGCCGGGCAGCAGGGGTGAACTTCCTCGCCCACGCCCTCGTGGCGGCGAGGACGGGGTCCGGGTCGACGGAGCGGGTGGTGGGCGCGGTGCTGCCCGACCTGGCCGGCATGGCGCACATCCGCCCGGTCGGCGACCGGCTCGGTGGCGAGCTCAGCGAGGGCGTCCGTTGCCACCACGAGGCCGACCGCGCCTTCCATGCCGACCGCACCTTCACGACCGGCGCCCGCCGGCTCCGGCTGGCTGCCCTGGACGCCGGCCTGCCGCCGGGGGCCAGCCGGGCCGTGGGGCACCTCGGGTGGGAGCTGCTGCTCGACGGGGAGCTGCTCCACCGGAGCGACGCAGCGGCGGTGTTCGGTACCGCGCTGGCAAGCGCGCCGTCGGCCACGGCAGCGTTCGCCCCGGGTGACCGCGGGCGGTGGCTCCAGCTCGTCGAGCACCTCGACCGGTCCCGGTGGTGGTGCCGCTACCACGACCCCGAGGTCGTGGCCGAGGCGCTGCGCCGTCGCACCGCCTCGCGCCCGCGCCTGGCCTTCGGGCCGACCGAGGTGCCGGCCGTGGCGCGCATGCTGGCCGAGGCGCAGGGCTCCGTGGCCGCCGCCTCGGGGCTGGTGGTGGACCGGGTGGTCGCCGGGCTGCGCGACCGGGCCGGCCAGGGGACCCCGGTGGGCGTGGCACCGACCGGCTGACGAGGTCCCGGGCCGGACAGTCCTCGCCACCAGGTACCATGCAGGTCCGGACCGCCGCCGGAGGTCGCCCTGACCGGCGAGGGACAGGACCGGTGAAGGGGAGCGCAGTGCGATGACGGAAGCGACGGCGCCAGCGCAGGCACCCGCCGGGCGCCGGGCCGAGCGGCGGCGGGCCACCAAGGAGACCACCATCGAGGTGGCGCTCGACGTGGACGGCACCGGCACGGTGGACGTGGGGACGGGGCTGCCGTTCTTCGACCACATGCTCGAGCAGCTCGGCCGGCACGGCGGGTTCGACCTCACCGTCCGGGCCGAGGGCGACCTGGCGGTGGACGCCCACCACACGGTGGAGGACGTGGGCATCGTGGTCGGCGCCTGCCTGGCCGAGGCGCTGGGGGACAAGACGGGGATACGCCGATTCGCCTCGCTGCTCCTGCCCCTGGACGAGGCGCTGGTGGAGGTGGCCCTCGACCTCTCCGGCCGGCCCTACCTCGCCTACGACGTGCCGTTCGCGCCGGACACGGCGGGGCTCGGGTCGCCCCCGTTCGACCCGCAGCTGGCCGAGGAGTTCTGGCGGGCCTTTGCCACCTCGGCGGCGCTCACCCTGCACGTGCGGCTCCGCCAGGGGAAGAACACGCACCACATCGTGGAGGCCGGCTTCAAGGGGGTGGCGCGGGCGCTCCGCGACGCCGTGCGGGTTGAGGGCGGTGGCGTGCCGTCCACCAAGGGGGCGCTGTGACGCGCCGCCCCGGCGCCGTGGCCGCCCGCCGGCCCGGATGAGCGGGCCCGCCGGGGGCACCATCGCCGTCCTGGACTACGGCATCGGCAACCTGCGCTCGGCCGAGAAGGCGCTGGTGCACCTCGGCGCGCCGGCCCGGCTGGTCCAGGACCCGGCCCAGGTGGAAGGGGCGGCCGGCGTGGTCCTGCCCGGGGTGGGGGAGTTCGGCGCCTGCGCCGCCGCGCTGGCGGCGTCCGGGCTGGAGGCGGCGGCACGCCGGGCGCTCGACGGCGGCGTGCCGTTCCTGGGGATCTGCGTCGGCTTCCAGCTCCTCTACGAGGGCTCGGACGAGAGCCCCGGCGCCCGCGGCCTCGGGGCCCTCACCGGGACGGTCCACTGGCTGCCGGAGGGGGTGAAGCACCCGCAGATGCAGTGGAACCGGCTGGACCGGTGCCCCGGGACCGCCGACGGCCTGCTGGCCGGGCTCCCCGAGCAGCCCTGGGTCTACTTCGTCCACTCCTACGCCCCGGCGGTAGGGGAGGAGACGGTGGCCACCTGCGACTACGGGGGGCCGGTGGCCGCCGCCGTCGAGCGGGGCCCGCTGTGGGGGGTGCAGTTCCACCCCGAGAAGTCGGGCGCCACCGGCCTCAGGATGCTGGCCAACTTCGTGGCCCGCTGCGACCTGGGCGCCAGGAGCGCGTAGTGGACCTGCTGCCGGCGGTGGATCTCATGGGCGGGGGCGCGGTGCGCCTGGTGCAGGGCGACTTCGACCGCCGCTCCGACTACGGGGACCCCGTGGCCCTGGCCCGCCGCTACGCCGATGCCGGCGCCCGGTGGGTCCACGTGGTGGACCTGGACGCCGCCCGCACGGGCGAGCCGGCCAACCGGGGCGTGGTGACGGCGATCGCCGGCGAGCTGGCACCGAGTGGGGTGCGGGTGCAGGCCGGCGGCGGCGTGCGCACGGCCGAGGACGTGGACGAGCTGCTGGCCGGCGGGGTGGCCCGGGTGGTGCTGGGCACCGCCGCGCTGGAGGAGCCCCGGCGCGCCGTGGAGGCCGCCGCACGGCACCCGGGGGCCGTTGCCGTCGGCCTCGACTACCGCCCCCGGCCGGACGGCTCGCTGGAGGCGGCGGCCCGGGGCTGGCTGGAGGGATCGGGCCGCACGGTCGCCGAGGTGCTGGCGCGGTTGGAGGGCGCGCCGGTGGCGGCTGTGGTGGTGACGGCCATCGAGCGGGACGGCACCCTCGCCGGCCCGGACACGAACGGCCTCGCCGCCGTGCTGGACGCCACGGCGATCCCGGTGGTGGCCTCGGGCGGCGTGGGCTCGGTGGCCGACCTCCGGGCGCTGGCGGCGCTCCGCTCGCCCGGTGCCGGCCGGGTGCTGGCCGGGGCGGTCGTGGGCCGGGCCCTGGTGGACGGGCGGGTGGACGCGGAGGAGGCGATCGCCGCGTGCGCACCGTCCGGGTGATCCCCTGCCTCGACGTCACCGGCGGCCGGGTGGTGAAGGGCGTGCAGTTCGTGGACCTGGTGGACGCCGGCGACCCGGTGGAGCTGGCCGCCCGCTACGACGCCGAGGGCGCCGACGAGCTCACCTTCCTCGACATCACCGCCTCCTCGGACGGGCGCGACACGATGGTCGAGGTGGTGGCCCGCACGGCCGAGCAGGTGTTCATCCCGCTCACCGTGGGGGGAGGGGTGCGCACGGCCGACGACGCCCGGCGCCTGCTGCGGGCCGGGGCCGACAAGGTGGGGGTGAACACGGCAGCCCTCCAGCGCCCCGAGCTGGTGGCCGAGCTGGCGGGGGAGTTCGGCGCCCAGTGCGTGGTGGTGGCGATCGACGCCCGGGCCCGGGCGGACGGGCGGGGCTGGGAGGTGCACACCCACGGGGGGCGGGAGCCCACCGGGGTGGACGCCGTCGGGTGGGCGGAGCGGTGTGCCCGGCTCGGGGCGGGGGAGATCCTCCTCACTTCCATGGACCGGGACGGCACGAGGCTGGGGTTCGACCTCGACCTCACCCGGACCGTCACCGAGCACGTGGGCGTCCCCGTGGTGGCCTCGGGCGGCGTGGGCACGCTCGACCACCTGGTGGAGGGAGCCACGGTCGGCGGCGCCGACGCCGTGCTAGCGGCGTCGATCTTCCACCGGCGCGAGCACACCGTGGCCGAGGCCAAGACCTACATGGCCGACCACGGGGTGGCGGTGCGGCCAGTGGGGGCGTAGGGGCGGGAACGTATCCCGTGGGTCGTTACGCAGGAACGGCTTCGACGTGCAGGTCGGCTTGCCCCACCACTGCCATTGTGCCCGCGGCCACCTGGAAGCCGACGGCGGTCAAGGCAGCGGCGCGGAACGACTCCCGCAGCGCCTGCACCCCCACCACGAGAGCGTCCATGGCATCGCCGGTCGGGACGGCGAACCAGACGTCGAGCGAGGGCTCGGTCATGGAGACAGCGATGTCTGCGTCGCATACGTCGTCCCGGGCGTAGAGCGCGTCGAGCACGATGTCGCTGGCTCGGTCCAGCGCGGGGAAGTCGCCGGCGACGATCTCGTAGCGGACGATGATGCGCATCATGGGCTGTCCTCCGTCCAGCATGACTGGCGCCTCAACCATTGTCGCAGGTTCCGCCGGTAGTTGGGATCACTGGGCGACAGGTGGATCGTCCGCTTGTGCTGGGGCGCGTTCTGGTCGGGTCACCTTCGAGCCCGACCTCCGGGACAAGTTCGGCATGCCACAGCCCACGTTCGACTCCACGATGCCGACGGACGACCGCAGCCGGGTGCACGACATCATGAGCGACATGGTGGAAGCTGCCCAGGCGCTCGGGAGGCCTCTGGCCGGTGCGGAGCCGCGGTCCCTCCCTCCCGGCTCCTCGCTCCACCTGCAGGGGACCGTGCGGATGGGAGGCTCCGACGACAGCACGTGCGTGGTGGACCTGCACTCCAGGGTCTGGGGGATCGAGAACCTGTACCTCGGCGGCAACGGCCTGATCCACACACGGAACGCCAACAACCCCACGCTGACCAGCGTGGTGCTTGCCCTGCGGGCGGCGGCGCACCTCGTGGGCGGCGACCCGCGCTCGCTCAGGATCCCGGGCGCGGCGGACCTCGGCTTGTGCTGAGATCCGAAGAGCCGGATGTCCGTGAGCACGAGACCACGTCGTAGTCGAGAAGTCCCGTTCTCCACCGCCGGAATTTCGAAAGATGGAAAACAAGTCTTACCACTTTCTGCGGTTCAGGGGTCGTGGTAGAACCCTTCGATCGGGCGAAGCCGGCGACCTGGCATTGCAGGATATCGGCGCATGGACGTCGCTCGAGCCGCCCGGGGGGTGGAGCAGGACCCTTCTGGTGGCACCCGGCTCACGCCGCCGGGGTGCCCAGGCACGAACGGCGCGTAGATGTGGTCCGACCGACGACGAAAGTGGGGACAGCAGTGCGACGAGGATTTCTGGGCCGTACCATGTGCGCGGCCGTGGTGGGCATCCTGGCGGGTGGTACCGCTGTCGGGATTGCCGGCCTCTCGGTGACGGGCGGCCTGGGGTCGACTGCAGCAGGCGCCGCAACGCCCGGGTACACCCTCACATGCAAGCTCGGGACAACAACGATCACCGTTCCGGGTACGGTGACGACGGGCACACTGCCGGCCTCCGTGACAGCCGGCAAGGACTTCACACTTACGAACTACGGCATGACACTCTCGTTCCCGAAGACAGGCCTCTTCGGCGATGCGGCGAACCTGACAGTGGCGGTCACATTCACAACCAGCGTCAGCGTTTCCGGTGCGAGCCCCGCCACCCAGGCCACGAAAGTCGTCCTTCCGAACACGCACTTTCCGCCAGTGACAACATTCCCCGTGCACCTGAGGGCGACAGGCGCTCCTGTTCACCTGACCGCAGGGGACACCGCTGGTACGGCGGCCGTGACGACCGGGACGACCGGGACAATGCACGTATATGTCAACGGGAGTTCGACACCCGTGACACTGACGTGCACCCTCCCCGCCGAGACCATCGCCTCGACGACGGTGCTGGCCCCGCACCCCTCGGTGACAGCGGTGCTGCCCAACTCCGGGCCCCTCGCCGGCGGTGAGGGCGTGACCATCTTCGGCACATTCCTCACAAGCCCGACATCGGTCACATTCGGCCCGATGGTCGAGGCCACCACAGTGTCGGCCTCCCCAACAGGCCACGTGATCACGGCCATCGAGCCCCCGGGGACACCGGGCACGGTGGACGTGACGGTGACCACGCCGCTCGGCACCTCGCCGATCACGGCCAACGACCACTTCACCTACACCACAGCCCCCATCGTGACCGGGGTGACACCCTCCACAGGGCCCACCACCGGGGGGACAACGGTCACCATCACCGGCCTCCAGATGACAACAGCGACAGCGGTCATGTTCGGCTCGGTGCCGGCCACCAGCTTCC
>JBOGGH010000045.1:0-10625 GCA_050743905.1 Acidimicrobiales bacterium | reverse complement strand
GCGTACGTCCAGGACGCCGCGCCGTGGGTCCTGGGGCTGACCCTGGGCATCGGGCTGTTCGGCCTGGGCTTCGGCCTCACCGCCTGGGGGAAGTACCTCATGCCCAAGGGACCGTTCGTGGAGCAGCGGCACACCCTGGCCTCCAGCGAGGACGAGCGGGACGCCATGGCGGCCGCCGTGGTGGAGCGGACCGGGGTGGTGGTCAAGCGCCGCAAGCTCCTGGGCGGGCTGGTGGCCGGCGGCCTGGGGATCTTTGGCGTTGTGGCGATCTTCCCCCTGCTCCGCTCGCTCGGCCCCCTCCCGGGCACGCTGCTCACAACCACCAACTGGCGCAAGGGCTCCCGCCTGGTGGACATCAACGGCCGGCCCGTCCACCGCACAGACCTCCAGCCCGGCGGGATCGTGACCGTGTACCCGGAGCACTACCAGCGCACCGACGAGGGCCAGGCCGTGGACCAGACGGTGCTCATCCGGGTGCAGGAGACGGCGATCGTCACCGAGAAGGGCCGCGAGACGTGGGGCCCCGACGGGTACGTGGCGTACTCCAAGATGTGCACCCACCTGGGCTGCCCGGTGGGCCTCTACGAGCAGCAGCTCGAGCTGCTGGTGTGCCCCTGCCACCAGTCCATGTTCAACGTGCGCGACGGTGCCGTGCCCCAGTTCGGCCCGGCGCCCCGGCCGCTGCCCCAGCTCCCGCTCTACGTCGACTCCCAGGGCTACCTCCGGGCCCAGGCCGGCTACGACCAGGCGGTCGGTCCCGGCTTCTGGAGCCGCACAAGCACAGTCAGGCAGGAGGGTCAGGCATGAGCACCAGGCCCCGCACTCTGCGCGAGGCGCGGCAGAGCCAGCCCTACGGCCGCGTCCAGCAGGCGCTCAACGAGCTGGACGACCGCTTTGGCGTGGCCAAGGGCGGCCGGGTCTTCCTGGACAAGATCTTCCCCGACCACTGGTCGTTCATGCTGGGCGAGATCGCCCTCTACTCGTTCGTGGTGCTGCTGGCGACCGGCGTCTTCCTGACGCTCTACTTCGTCCCCTCCCAGTCGGTCGTGATCTACCACGGGCCGTACAAGCCGCTGGACGGCGTCCGCATGTCCGAGGCGTACCAGTCGACCGTGAACATCTCGCTGTCGGTCCGCTGCGGGCTGCTGATGCGCCAGATGCACCACTGGGCGGCCGACATCTTCATCGCCTCGATCGTCGTGCACATGGCCCGGATCTTCTTCACCGGGGCGTTCCGCAAGCCACGGGAGACCAACTGGGCCATCGGGATCACCCTGCTGATCCTGGCCGTCCTGAACGGCTTCATCGGGTACTCGCTGCCGGACGACCTGGTCTCGGGGACCGGCCTGCGGATCGGGTACTCGATCCTGCTCTCGATCCCGTTCGTGGGCAACTACCTGGCCGTCTGGCTGTGGGGCGGCAACTTCCCGGGCGACATCATCATCGAGCGGTTGTACATCATCCACGTGCTGGTCATCCCGCTGGTGATCCTGGGCCTCCTCGGCGCGCACCTGGGCCTGCTGGTGCACCAGAAGCACACCCAGTTCCCCGGGCGGGGCAAGACCGAGCGCAACGTGGTCGGGTCGCCCATGTTCCCCACGTTCATGGCCAAGACCACCGGCTTCCTCTTCATGGTGACCGGCGGCCTGGCGCTGCTGGGCGGGCTCGCCCAGATCAACCCGATCTGGCAGTTCGGGCCTTACCAGGATCCCTCCAAGATCTCCTACGCCGTCCAGCCGGACTGGTACATGGGCTGGCTGGACGGCGCCCTGCGCATCATGCCCTCGTGGGAGTGGACCGGGTGGGGCCACACCATCCCGTGGGAGGTCTTCCTCCCGGCGGTGGTCTTTCCCGGCCTCGTCTTCAACCTCTGCTACGGCTGGCCGGTCATCGAGCGCATCTTCACCAAGGACGACGACCTCCACAACCTCCTCGACCGGCCGCGCGACCGGCCCAAGCGCACCGCCGCCGGCGCGGCGATGATCGCGCTCCTTTTCACCCTCTTCGCCGCCAGCTCCACGGACGTCCTGGCCAACTTCTTCCACATCTCGCTGAACGAGGTGCTCTGGTTCTTCCGCATCGCCACCGTCGTGGTGCCGATCCTGGTGGGGCTGGTCACCTGGCGCATCTGCGTGGAGATGCAGGGCATCCACGGGATCGGCAAGCGCAAGCGGGCCATGGTGGTGTCCCGGACGGACGAGGGCGAGTACCTGGCCGTGCCGTCCGAGCCCCGTCCCGGGGACGGGGCCGAGGAGCTGGACGCCGAGCCGGTGCCGGTGCGCATCGAGATGGAGCCGGAGCCGGTGGGGGTGGGCACCGTCGCCGACGGGGGCGGCGTGCGGCGGGTCCTCCGCTAGCAGCAGAAGGTCGGCGGCGGCGTGTACCACGCGAGCGTGGTACACTGGTGCATGCGCCGGTCACAGGTCCTGGATCGTCTGGCGGAGCTCCTGGCGACATCCGAGCTCGCCTCGGTGAACACCTCGATGCGCCTGCCCGCCGCGCTCCACGAGGCGGCCGCCCTCGCAGTCGCCGAGCTGGGGGCCGCACCGTCGACCACCCAGCTCACCACGGCCGCGCTCCGTGGCGCGTTGGAAGGCGTCCTCATGCACGCAGCGCTCGAGGAGCACTACGCAGCGCACCCCGGCACACGGCCTACCCTGGGTGACCTGGCCGTGGCGGCAGCCGAGCTCGACGGCCATCGCCTCGCAGCGTGCCCCGATCTCCTCCACCAAGCGGCGGAGGAGCTCCGGACGCGCCGGCCCGGCGCCACTCCCGACGACGTCGTCTTGTGGGCCGAGGCCCGCTCCTTTGCACCGAGGGCGAAGGGCAGTGCCGCGTGAGCCACCTGGTCCTCCTCGACAACGAGGCGGTGCAGGCCCTCTCCGGACCCGCGCACGCCAAACATCGCCGGGTGCTCGCACACATCGACGTGGTGGCCGGGCGCAAGATGAGGGGACGGGTGGTGAGCCTGGCGGTCCCCACTGCAGTGCGGGTGGAGGCCGGATGGGACCGCACGGACCGGCACTGGGCCTTCGCCAACCGGCTCGGGCTGTCCGACCTCCCCCTCGGTCGCTCGGCGGCCGATCGTGCGGCCGGGATCCGGGTCGCGCTCGGGGTGTCGGTCGCCGACGCCCACCTGGGGGCGGCCATCGAGGGAGCGGCCGAGGACCGGATCACCGTGCTTTCGAGCGACCCGGTGGACATGCAACGCATGTGCGGCACCAAGAACGCGGTAGTCGTCACGGTGTAGCCCGCTCGCCGGTCAGCCGGCGGGCCCCGGCGTCCCCGCCGGGACCACGGGGTGGGGCGCCCCCGGGGCGGGCCGGAGGCGGTCCACCACCGTCATGCCCAGCGTCAGCGCCCCGAAGCCGGCCCCGAGCCAGCACACGCCGTACCAGCCGGCGGTGGCCAGGACGCTGCCGGCGGCCAGGGAGCCGACGGCGCCGCCCACGAAGTAGCAGAACATGTAGGCGCTGTTGATCCGGCTCCGGGCCTGCGGGCGCAGGGCGTAGATGACCGCCTGGTTGGTGATCTGCATGCCCTGGGTGCCGAGGTCGAGCACCACGATGCCGGCCAGCAGCATCCCGAGCGACGTCCGGCCGGCGGCCAGCAGGGCGAACGACCCGGTCAGCAGGAGCGCGCAGGCCACGGTGGTGACCGTGGTGCGGTCGGCGTCGGCCAGCTTCCCGGCCAGGTTGGCGGCGGCCACCCCGGCCACGCCGGCCAGGCCGAACAGGCCGATCACCACGTTCGAGTAGTGGTAGGGCGGGCCGGCCAGCAGGAAGGCGAGCGACGTCCACAGGACGCTGAAGCCGGCGAAGACGCAGGCGCCGTGCCAGGCCCGGCGCCGCAGCATGGGGACCTCGGCCAGGAGCCGGAACGAGGAGGCCACCAGGCCGCGGTAGGGGACGTGCGGCCGCCGGCCCTCCCCCGGCAGGGTCCGCCACAGGAGGGCGGCGAAGGCCACCATGAGGCCGGCCGAGATCCAGTAGATGGCCCGCCAGCCGGCCACCTGGGCCACCGCGCCGGAGACCGTGCGGGCCAGCAGGATGCCGGTCAGGAGGCCGGTCATGATGCGGGCCACCACGCGACCCCGCCGCTCGGCCGAGGCCAGGTCGGCGGCGAAGGGGATCATGACCTGGCCGGCCACCGAGGCCGCCCCGACGGCCACCGAGCCCACCTCGAACAGCCACAGGTCCGGCGCCACGGCGCACAGGACGAGCGCCACGGCGGCCAGGCAGAAGACCACCGGCACCAGCGGCCGCCGGGCGTAGAGGTCGCCGAGGGGCACCACGAGGACCAGCCCGGCGGCGTAGCCCACCTGGGTGCAGGTGATGACCACGGACGCCGCCGCCGAGCCGACGCCGAAGTCCCGGGCCACCTCGTGCAGCAGGGGCTGGGCGTAGTAGAGGTTGGCGACGATGGCGCCGGTGGCCACCGCCATGGCCACCACCAGCCGGTTGGAGAGGGCGGGCATCCCCTCGGAACAACGTCGGCCCGCGCGGGCGTGTTCCCGCCCCGGGGCCCCCGCCGGCCCGCTAGACGTGGCCGCCGCGGCGGCTCTCGGCCGTCACGCCCACCAGGGCGATGAGGAGCAGCCCGACCGCCGGCGGCAGGAACCAGGTGCCGAAGACGAACGTCAGCACCAGGAGGAACGCCCCCACGCCCAGGACGAACGGCCAGATGCTGGACCCGGGGAACGAGTTGATGACCCCGGCGCCCTCCTCGATGGTGGCGTCCGGCCGGTCCTCGGGGCGCTCGCCCACCGCCTTGTCGAGCGTGCCCCAGAAGAAGAACCTGTGCCCGAGGAACCGGCGGTGCCAGTAGAAGTAGAAGCTGCCGGGGAGCAGGCCGAGCAGGCAGGTGCCGAGCAGCATCATGCCGCCACCGTCGTCGTAGCTGGTGAACCAGTAGATCAGGCCTACGACCCCGAAGAAGATCCCGACGCCGATCAGGAAGACGGACTCGATCTTCACGGTGCGACCTTTCTGCGGCCGTTGCCACCCGGCCCGTCCGACGAGCCGTTCGAGGTGCCGTTCGAGGTGCCGTGCGACGAGCCGTTGGCGGCGACGCCGTGCCGCAGGTTGGGGGCGTCCGGGTGGTTGTAGTCCCAGGTGGGGCGCTCCGACCGGATCGGCGGCAGGTGCGTGTAGTTGTGGTGCGGGGGCGGCGAGGTGGTGAACCACTCGAGCGTCTGGGCGTCCCACGGGTTGTTGCCGGCCGGCACCGGCCGGCGCCAGGAGATCCAGAGGTTCACCAGCAGCACGGCGAAGGAGATGGCGATCAGGAAGGCGCCCACCGTGGAGAGGTCGTTGTAGATCTGCCACCCCAGGTCCGAGGGGTACTGGGCCACCCGCCGCGGCATGCCCTTCAGCCCCACCAGGTACTGGGGCATGAACGTGAGCCAGAAGCCCACGAACATGATCCAAAAATGCCACTTGCCCAGGTGGTCGCTGAGCATCCGGCCGAACATCTTCGGGTACCAGTAGTAGAGCCCGGCGAAGCCGGCGAAGACCGCCGTGCCGAAGAGCACCTGGTGGAAGTGGGCCACCACGAAGTAGGTGTCGTGGGTGAAGAAGTCGATGGGCGGCGAGGCCAGCATCACGCCGGTGACCCCGCCCATGAGGAAGGCAAAGAGGAAGCCGATGCTGAAGAGCATCGGGGTGGTGAAGTGGAGCTGGCCCCGCCACATGGTGCCGATCCAGTTGAAGAACTTGATGCCGGTGGGCACGGCGATCAGCAGGCTGAGCAGGGAGAAGAACGGCAGCAGGACCACGCCGGTGGTGAACATGTGGTGCGCCCACACCCCGGTGGAGAGGGCGGCGATCGACATGGTGGCGAAGACCATGCCCTTGTAGCCGAAGACCGGCTTGCGGGAGAACACCGGGAAGATCTCGGTGACGATCCCGAAGTACGGCAGGGCCAGGATGTACACCTCGGGGTGGCCGAAGAACCAGAACAGGTTCTGCCAGAGCACCGGGGAGCCGCAGCCGTTGGCATCCGGCACCGCGGGATGGCCCGCCGTGGCCGTGGTGGTGCAGCCGATCACTGTGTAGATGTGGGTGCCGAAGTGCCGGTCGCATATCAGCATGATCAGGGCGGCGGTGAGCACCGGGAAGGCAATGAGGATCAGGATCCCGGTCACCAGCATGTTCCAGGTGAAGATGGGCATCCGGAACATGGTCATGCCGGGGGCGCGCAGGTAGAAGATGGTGGCCACCAGGTTGACGCCGGTGAAGATGGCCGAGAAGCCGGTGAGGGCCAGCGCCATGATCCACACGTCGGCGCCGGCCCCCGGCGAGTTGGTGGCGCTGGAGAGCGGGGCGTAGGCCACCCAGCCGAAGTCGGCCGCGCCCCCGGCCACGAAGAAGCCCATCAGCATGGTGATGGAGCCGGTCAGGTAGAGCCAGTAGGAGAGGGCGTTGAGGCGGGGGAACGCCATGTCCGGCGCGCCCACCTGCAGCGGCACGATGTAGTTGGCCAGCCCGCCGAAGGCGAACGGCCCGGCGAACAGGTACAGCATCAGGCTGCCGTGCATGGTGAACAGCTCGTTGTACTGCTGGAACGTGATGAACGAGCTGGTGGGGGAGGCGAGCTGGACGCGGATGCCCATGGCCATCAGCCCGGCCAGGTAGAAGAGCACCAGCGAGGTGATCATGTAGGACATGCCGATCACCTTGTGGTCGGTGCTGGTCAGCCACTTGAGGATGCCGCTCGGGCCGTGGTCCCCGTGCGCGCCGTCGTGCGTCGGGAGGCCGCCGTCGTGGACGAGCGGCGCCCCGGGCGCCGGCACGCCGGTGAGCGGCTGCTCGATGACGTCGGTCATCAGGCCTTTCCTCTCTTCACCGGGTTCTGGTGGGCCTGGCGGCGCGCTGAGGCGATCGACCGTGCCGGCGTTGTCGTGACCTGCTTGTGGTGGACCCAGGCGGTGAACTGGCCCGCCGTGACCGCCTTGACCTGGAAGACCATGAGGGAGTGGTACAGGCCGCAGAACTGGGTGCACTGGCCGCGGAAGGTGCCCGTGTGCTGGATGTTCAGGTCGAACTGGTTCGTCACCCCGGGCAGGGCGTAGCGGCTGAAGTTGAACTGCGGGACGTAGAACCCGTGGACCACGTCCTTGGAGCGGAGGAAGACGTGGACCGTCCGGTTGGCCGGCAGGACCATGACGGGGTCCTCGGTCTCCACGCCGAGGACCTTCACGTCGTAGCCCGGGTACTGGAACTGCCATCCCCACTGGAAGGCGGTCACGTTCACCGTCAGGGGGTCGTTGGTGCCGAGGGCGTCCACCTCGTTCTCGGAGACGAAGGTGAAGGCGAAGAGCACGAAGACGAGCAGGATCGGCACCACGGTGTACGTGATCTCGAAGAGGGTGTGGTACTGGGTCTGCGGCGGGATGGCGTCCGACTTCCGGCGGTAGCGGAGCACCGCCCAGAGGATGAGGAAGAAGACCACCAGGAACACCACGGCCCCGGCGATGAAGAAGAGCTGCCAGAGCTTGAAGGCGTCCCGGCCCTGGGAGGTGACCCCCTTGTAGGCGCCGAAGTTGGGGAGCTGGCAGCCGGCCAGGAGCAGCGCGAGCGCGCCGGCCCCCACCACCGCCCAGCGGCGCGACCGGGGCCTCGGCAGGCGTCGGGCCCGGGTCCGCAGCGTTCCCACGGCGCTGACATTACCGAACGGTGCCCGGGAATTCGAAGTTCCTGCGTGCGAGCCTACGGGTGGTCGCCGGCGCCCGCGGCCCAGCGGAACACCCCGCGGGCCATGGTGGAGGTGGCGCGCTCGGCCCGGGCCGTGAAGACCTGCCGGCGGGCCTCGCGGACCGCCGGGTCGTCCGGGTCCGCGAGCCATGCCAGCTCGGCCAGGTGCCCGGCCAGCCGCAGGGCCTCGTCGCTCTCGTGGTCGCCCGGCCGGTCGCTCTCGTGGTCGCCGGCCCGGTCGCTCTCGTGGTCGCCTGGCGCCGCGAGCTCCAGGGCCCGGTCGGCCAGCGCGCCGGCGCCCCCGGCCAGCCGCGCCACCTCGGCGGCCAGCGCCCGCTCGGGGGCCGGCTGGAGGGTGGCCGGGTTGCCGTCCCACCACCCTCCGTACAGGCGCCAGACGTTGTGCACCACGAACTCCGGCTCGTCGTAGACGGGCCGCAGGTACGGGCGGGCCTCCAGGTGGGCCGGGGGCCGGACCGAGTGGATCGCCTCGTCCAGCCGCCCGCCGGCGTTCATCACCGCCAGGGTCTGGTCCACCAGGGAGTCCAGGAGGTCGGCGGTGTCCGTCAGGGCCTGGCGCACCCGGTCCGCCCCCACCACCGGCAGGCCGTGGCCGGGCAGCAGGTGCTCGGGCTCCAGGTCCACCATGCGCCGGAGGGCGGCCGCCCACTCCCTCGGGTAGCGCTGGACCTTCTGCGGGTTGCCGGCGTTCGGCGAGGCCCAGATGAAGAGGTCGCCGCAGCAGAGGACCCGCCGCCCGGGGTGCCAGGTGACGGTGTGGTCGTCCGTCTCGCCCATCTCGTGGTGGAGCTGGAGGGCGGCGTCGCCCACCACGAGGTCGAGGCGGTGGGCGTAGGTGCGGTCCGGGTAGCGGTAGGCGGTGGGCCAGACCAGGTCGTCCAGGCCGAACTGGCGGCGGTTGACGACCTGGTTGTACCCGGCGGTGAGCACGTAGCGGTCGAACCGGCGGGGGAGGGCCTCGTGGCCGACCACCACCGGGGCGGGCCAGCCGCGGTTCGCGGACTCCTGCTCCCACACCGGGACCCCGAAGACGTGGTCGATGTGGCCGTGCGAGTACACGGCCGTGTGCAGCCGCCCGCCGCTCCACCGCCGGATCTCCTGGTGGACGAGGGGGGCCAGCGGCTCGCTGCCGGTGTCCACCAGCACCAGGCCGTCCCCCGTGTCGAAGGCGGAGACGTTGGCGAAGGAGGGCACGAACGCCACCCCCTCACAGATCTCGGCGAGGCCCCCGACGTGCCCCACCGGGTGGTGCCGCGTGACGTCGATCTCGCCGGTCCAGAGCCGGTCGGCCAGCTCGAGGACGTCCTCCGGCACTAGGTAGGCTTGACCTGGCCCTTCTCGTCGCTCGCCTGGTCGGCCTGGGACTCCTTGAGGCCCTTCTCGAACTCGTTCTTGGCCGAGCCCAGGTTGCGGGCCAGCTTGGGGATGGCGGCCCCGCCGAAGAGCACGACCAGCACCACGATCAGCACGATGATCCCGTCGACACCGAAGATCTCTGCCAGCATTACCGTCTCCTTGCCTGGAGGATGGCGTCCTCCATGGAAAGGTTAGCCACCCGGCGTCCACAGGGTGCAGGCGGCGGGCCGGCTGCCGGGTGCAGGCGGCGCTACCGCCCCTGCCACCTGGGCGGGCGCTTCTCGGCGAAGGCCCGTGGGCCCTCCATGGCGTCCGCCGAGGCGAAGACCACGGTGGCGCCGGCGTCGTTGACGGGCCAGGCCTCCTCCTCGGGCAGCTCGGCGGCCTTCCGCAGGACGTCCCTCGACGTACGCACGGCCAGGGGCGCGTTGGCGGCGATGCGCCCGGCCAGCGCCATGGCCTCCTCCATCAGCCGGTTGTAGGGCACCACCCGGTTGACCAGGCCCAGCTCGTAGGCGCGGTGGGCGGTGATCGGGTCCCCGGTGACCACCAGCTCCATGGCCACCGCCGCCGGCAGGCGCCGCGGGAGGCGGAGCAGGGCCCCGGCCCCGGCCAGCAGCCCCCGCTGGACCTCGGGGACGCCGATCTTGGCGTGGTCCGCCGCCACCACCAGGTCGCAGGCGAGCATGATCTCGCACCCTCCGGCCAGGGCCGAGCCGTTGAGGGCGGCGATGATGGGCTTCGGGAAGTCCCGCTTCACGATCCCCCCGAACCCGCCGGGCGCGTCGATGATGGCCGCGCCCTCGCCGGCGGCGAAGGCCTTCAGGTCCATGCCGGCCGAGAACGCCTTGTCCCCGCTCCCGGTCAGCACCACCACCCAGACCTCGGGGTCCTCGGCGAGCTCGTCCAGCGCCGCCCCCACCGCCTTGCTGACGGCGCCGTTGACGGCGTTGCGGGCCTCGGGGCGGTTGATGGTGAGGATCTCCACGTGCCCCCGCCGCTCGCGTACCAGCTCGTCCGCCATCGTGGTGCTCTCCCTTCCCGACGGCACTCGGTCGTTGTCGGTCTTCCGGGTCAATGCCGGGGCGCAGGGGACATCAGTCGACCACGCCGTCGCTGCCCCCCGTCGGCAACGGCGACCACCAGGGGCGGAAGGTGAGGTTACAGCGGCCGGGACCCCGTGCCGGGCGAGAGCCAACCGGGGGCACCTTCTCCGCTTCGGGATCGCCCAGCGGCGCGGCACCACCCTTGCCGTTCCCGATTTCGTCGACTTCGTGCCTCGGGCCCGCCTTCACCGGCTCTCGCCGATCGCCCACAGCACTGATCCCCTTCTACCGCGGCTGTCCGCCGGAAACGATCACCGGCCGCGCCTGTGGCCGTCTCCTTCCGGAGCACGGCGGGGTCTCCAGCATGAGCGCATAGTGAGCGACCCTCAATATCGTCGACGGAACGGGCCGGTGCCTGTCGCTTGCCAGTCCGAAGGGACCACCCTCGTTGCCAGTGGCATGGGACCACCTCGCGTCCACACCGGCCGGCCGCCGCGATGATCACGAC
>JBOGGH010000044.1:0-10763 GCA_050743905.1 Acidimicrobiales bacterium | reverse complement strand
GCGGTGGGCGGTGGCCGAGGCCCCGGACGCCGCCGGCTACTGGCCCTGCCAGGCGGTGGCCACCCACGCCCTCTCGGGGGTGCCGGCGATCGACACGGCCACCTGCACCGCCTATGGCGACCTCCACAACCATCTGGGCTGGCGGGACGACGCGCTGGCGGCGCTGAAGGTCCGGGTGGACCAGATGCCGGTGGTGGTGCCGATGGGCCAGGCGGCCGGCACCCTCCCCGACGGCGGGACGGTGGTGGCCGGCGGCACGATCGACGCCCTCTGCGACCAGCTCGTGGCCGGGGCCACCGAGCCGGGCGACGTGCTGGCCATCTTCGGGGCCACCCTGGTGGTCTGGATAGTCACCGACGAGTGGCTGGAGATCCCCGGCCTGGTGACCGTGCCCCACACCGTGCCCGGCCGGGTGCTGGTGGGCGGGCCCAGCAACGCCGGGGCGCTCTTCGTGGACTGGGCGCGCGCCATGCTGCGCGGCGTGGCCAAGCCGGGGCCGGGGACCCCGGCGGGCGACGGCCGGGAGGGGGACCCGGCGCGGGTGCCGGTGTGGCTGCCGTACCTGCGGGGGGAGCGGACGCCGTTCAACGACCCGCTGCTGCGGGCCAGCGTCCACGGCCTGGACATCACCCAGGGCCCGGCGGCGGTGGTGCGGGGGGCGTTCGAGGCGAGCGGGTTCGTGATCCGCCGGATGCTGGACCGCGCCGGGCTCGTGGGGCGCCGGGTGGTGGCCAGCGGGGGCGGCACCCAGGTCCACGCGTGGATGGCCGGTGTGGCGGACGCCACCGGCCTGCCGGTGGACACGGTGGCCGTGCCCGAGGGCGCGGCCTACGGCGCGGCGTTCGTGGCCCGGGTGGCCGCCGGGCTGGAGCCGTCGCTGGACGGCTCGCAGCGGTGGGCGAAGGTGGGCAGCCGGGTGGCGCCGGAGCCGGTCTGGGCCCGCGCCGCCGGCGAGCGGTACCGGCGGTTCGAGGAGCTCGGGCCGGGTACCTGAGCGGGGGCCGGCGGGCTGGCGGCCCTCCGTCCGGCGGGCCGGGGGGCGGGAGCCGGGGGCGGGAGCTTTCTCCTACCCGCCGTTGGGGGTGAAGGCCACCTTGAGGGCGCCGCTTTCGCCCTGCCGGGCCAGGGCCCGCATGGCCCCCCGCCAGTCCTCCAGCGGGAATTGGTGGGTGAGCATGGGGGTGATGTCCAGGCGGCCGGCGGCCACCAGGTCGAGGTAGTGCGCAATGGCGTGCTGGCGCACGCCGTCCAGCTCCTCGATCCCGAAGGCGTTGGACCCGGTGACCGTCAGCTCCTTGAAGTAGACGGGCGACCACTCCCAGCGCTCGGGGGTGCTCACGCCGGTGTAGACGAGCGACCCCCGCTCGGCCAGCACTCGCACGGCGACCTCGAACGTCTCGGCCTTGCCCACCGAGTCGTAGACGACGTCGATGTGGCCCGGCCGGGTCACCGGCAGGCCGAGGATGGGGTTGTGGAGGACACCGCCGGACCAGGCGGCGAGCTGCTCCACCACCGCCAGCGCCGGCTCGTGGGGCAGCACCAGCGAGGCGCCGAACCGCTCGGCCATGGCCGCCTGGGCCGGGAACCGGGCGACCACCGCCACCTCCACCTCGGGGTAGAGGGCGCGCAGGATGGCCACGCTGGTGAGACCGAGGGCGCCGGCCCCGTAGACCACGACGCGCCCCGTGGGCGGTGGCGGGTGCCGGACGACGGCGTGGAAGGAGACGGAGAACGGGTCGGCCAGCACGGCGGCCTCGTCACTCACGCCGTCGGGGATGGGGATCAGCATCGAGTGGTGGGCCGACATCCGCTCGGCCCAGGCCCCGGGGGCGTCGGTGATGACGCCCACGTGGACGCCCGGCCCGAGGTCGCCCTTGGTGAAGCTCCAGCACAGCGGCAGGTCGCCGGCCTCGCAGGCGGGGCAGACGGGGCTGATGCCGCGCGGGGCGCAGGTCAGCCACGGGTTGAGCACCACACGCTGGCCCACCTCCACGCCGCGTGCCTCGGAGCCCAGCTCCACCACCCGGGTCACCACCTCGTGCCCGGGCACGTGGGGGAGCGAGGAGAAGGCCGACATGGGGTTGTCCATGTCGCCCTCGCTGAAGTCGCCCAGCACGAGCTTGGCGTCCGAGCCGCAGATGCCGGCCAGGACCGGCTCGGTGACCACCCAGTCCGGCCGGACGAGGCGCGCCTCGTCCACCTGGTGCAGGCCGAAGGGGATCTTGTCGAGCAGCTCGTCCACCTCGTCCACCGGTGCCGGCCGGGGCTCGTCCCTGTCCGGCTGCTCGCCGAAGACCAGTGCCCTCATCACGCTCCTCCCTTCCCGCCGCCGGCACCCCGCCCGGCGCCGCTCCGTCCGGTGGTCGCCTCGGCCACCGTGGCCTGGTCCAGCTCCTGCTCCGCCATCGCCCGCATCCCGGCGAAGAAGCCGTCGATGTCCGAGGTCTTCATCTCCACGATCGCCTTCATGTCCGGCAGGTAGTGCTCGAACCGGTCGCTGTCGAGCACCTCCACCATGCCCTCGGCCACCTCCCCGGCGGGGACGAGCGGGCCGGTGTAGACGGGGGCGTCGTTGCCGGGCTGGTCCCAGATCTCGGTGTCGATGGCGCCCGGGAGGACCAGCTTCACGTGGACCCCGGTGCCCGCCAGGTCGGCGGCCATGGCCTCGCTCCAGCCGGCCAGGGCGAACTTGGAGCCGGAGTACGCCGCCTCGGTGGTGATGCCCAGGCGCCCGCCGAGGCTGGAGACGTTCACGAAGGTCCCGTGGCGGCGCTCCAGCATGCGGGGCAGGAGGGCCAGGGTGATGGCCACGGGGGAGAGGTAGTTCACGGTCATGACCCGCTCCACCTCGGCCATGGTGAGCCGGTCCACCGGCCGGCGCATGGGGATGCCGGCGTTGTTCACCACCACGTCGATGCCGTCGTAGGCGTCCCAGATCCCGAGGGCCAGGGCGGCCGCGGCGTCCGGGTCCCCGAGGTCGGCGGCCCACCGGCGGCTGGCCGGCGCGTGGGGCAGGCAGTCGGCCAGCACCTCGTCCAGCCGGTCGGCGCGCCGGGCCACCAGGGCCACCGTGTCACCCCGGCGGGCGAGCAGGCGGGCCGTGGCCGCGCCGATGCCCGAGGACGCTCCCGTCACCATGACCACTCGGGCGCTGCCGGTCGTCCCGGTGGTCTCGGTCGCCGGGCTGCCGTCGACGGACGTCATGGCTGTGCCTCCCCCATCGTCGCTGGTGGTCGGTGCCGGCCCACGACCGGGCCCCACCGCCTTCGGGGTGAGCGAGGGGACTTGAACCCCCGGCCTCCAGGGCCACAACCTGGCGCTCTAACCACCTGAGCTACGCCCACCGAGGTCGTCCAGTCTGGCACAGCCCGGGCCGGCGTCCCGCGGGGCCGGCGGGGCTGGCGGGGACGTCAGGGGCGGGGCGGGCCGGCGGGGACGCCGGGGCCGTCAGCCGGCCGGGCTGGCGGGGGCGTCAGCCGGCGGGGACCTTCCACCCCATGCCGGCGGCGATCTCCTTGCAGGTAGGGCAGAGGGGGTAGCGCTTGGGGTCCCGGCCCGGCACCCAGACCTTGCCGCAGAGCGCCTGCACCGGCGTCCCGGTCACCATGCCCTCGACCACGTTGGTGCCGGTGGCCACGAACTGGCCGTCCTCGGCGTCCTTCGGCTTGAACCCTTCGAGGACGATGTGGGTCATGCGCTCGTGGTCGCCCTCGTCGAGGGCCGGGTCCGGGCGGGTTGGGGCGACCGTGGGGGCCGACGCCGGGGCTGGCGCCGGGGCGATGGTGGGCTGGGCGGTGGTCATGCGGCACCTCCTCGTACGGCCCGCGCGCCCGACGGTAGCCGCAGCCGAGCCCGGCACGCCCGGCGCCGGTAGATCCCGGCGCCTGTGCCAGGCTGGAGGTCACGAACGCCCCCGTGGCCGAGTGGATCAGGCGACGGACTTCTAATCCGTTCTACGTAGGTTCGAATCCTACCGGGGGCGCCGCAGACCTGACCAGCGACTTCGTGAAATGTCGCTGTCCACGGCGCGAACCTCGACGTCGTAGTGTGGTGATCGTGCAGTTCACGGCAGCAGTCACGCATGAAGACGGGTGGTACGTGGCCCGTGCCCTAGAGGTCGAGGTGACCAGCCAGGGACGTACGGCCGACGAGGCCCTCGCCAACCTTCGAGAGGCACTCGAGCTGTACTACGAGGACGAGGCTCTGCCCGAGGAGATCGAACCGCCGATCATTGCGACGGTCCAGCTGTCGGCATGAGCCCGGCGCTGCCGGTCGTCGGCGGTGCGGATGTCATCGCGGCTCTGGCAAAGGTGGGGTTCGTGCAGGTGAGCCAGCGCGGTAGCCATGTCAAGCTCCGAGGCGGCGGTCGAACGGTCATCGTGCCGATGCATCGAGAGCTTGCGACCGGCACCCTCCGCTCGATCCTCAGACAGGCTGGCCTCACGCCGACGGAGTTCGTCGTCCTTCTCTGACCCCTTCACCGGCGGTAGCCCTCGCGACGGACCTTCGCGTGTCGTCCGGCCACGCTGATGGGCGGTCCTTCCACCAGTGGACCGAGGTTCGCATTCTGGGGGGCTGGGGGCGGACTCCCGGGTTCAGTCCACCCTGGTTTCGCCGAGGTGGACCGGCATCCGTTGGGGTCCTGGCGGTTGAGTCACAGCCACACCGACGGGTCGTCGATCAGCTCATCGCCCGTTCCGCTGGGTCGCCAGGCGCCGGACGAAGCTTTCTCCAAGCAGCTCGAGTTGGGCGGCGTCGATGCGTACGACACCCTGGACGGATGACCGAGTTATCGCGGCGACGGTCCGATCGACCTGCACGACGAGATGCCGGTGGGCCAATTCAGCGATGCGTGCTACGAAGTCGGGATCGGCGACCGAGCGAAGCTCGTCGGCGAGTGCGTCCGGACCGAGTCGCTGCATCAGTCGCACGACGTCGAAGGCGTCGCTGCCCACCTTGCGCGGGTCACGTTGGCGGCCGACGCCTTCGCTGATGCCGAGCTTGACGGCCACGAGCGCTGCCGGGCGGGCAACGTCGACGTACGCCGAGATCGAAGGGCCTTGATGCGGCCGTACGACGAGCTCAATCGGGGTTCTGGTATCGAAGGCCAGGCGATGCGTGAGGTATGGCAGGTAGTCCGCATCGCCTTCGCTCACATCGATCACGTCCACCTTGAGATCGCTATCGAGCATGACGCTGTCGCCGATTCGCTCAAAGCCCTCGGTGACGAGCACATCGAGCAGCCCTGGCTGGTCGTCGCTCACCGTGTCGACGTCATTGGTCGCACGATGCGCTTGACCGAGCCGGACCATAACGGCAATTCCGCCGATGAGCGCGAAGTCGGGCAGGCGCGGCGTCACCTCGGCGAGACGCCCGACCGAGCGGTATGGGACGCTGTCGACCTCGGCCACAAGCAGGACGGGTTCACCAGACACGGGCCACTCCGAGCGGCGTCGGGTCCCAGGCTTCCACGACCTCGCGACCTCGAGCGCGATCGTGTGCGAGGTCGAGGGCAACGACGACGGGATGGGCGACGCGGATGCCCGACGACGTTCGCCGGAACGGCTCGCCCACATGGACGCCCTCGTAGCGGATGGGCCGAACGGTTGCAGCCGGCTGCCCGCGCGCCGGGCCGAAGTGCGACACGGCGGCGTCGACAATCGATGGTTGGTGGACGTAGAAGTCCGGCGGTCCGTCGGTCGACGCGATCACTGGCGCCCCGAGGAGGAGCGCCGCTTGCGTGTCGGTGAGCACCCAGTCCGTGGGGAGACCGAGCCACGACATCTGGGGGAACGGTCCCACGATGCCGGGGAAGGAACCGAGCCCTACCGGCCGCTGGTGCCACGGGTCCACGATCTCCCAGAACAGGTCGGGGATGAGTGGCGAGTTCCGACGGTCGACGAGTCCGGCATCGCGTAGCGCCCGAAGTCGTTCTGACACCCCGCCCGCCGACCGGCCCAGATGGCTGGCCAGAGCGCTCACCGTCCACTGCCGTTCGGGATCGGTGAGCAGCGCCAAGGCCACCTCGATGCCGACGGGCGGGAAGACCGAGGCCACGCGGTCGTCCGTCTCGTTGGCGCGGAGCGGCTCGATCTCGGACGCGATGCGCAGGCCCTTCGTCCAGATGCGGACGTGCCCTCGGCGGTCGACCCAGCCCCAGCCGCGCGCTGCCAACTCTTTGCGGGCGTCCTCGCTGATCCGGTTGGCCACCACCAAGGCCACCATCCCTTCTGGCGGGTGCAGAAGTCCGCGCGCCGAGGTAGGCGTCACCACTGCGAGGTGCTTCACCTCGACCGGCACGGCCACCCCGTCTACGACCAACCGTCCGCCCCGGCAGGCCGCGTGCAGTCCGGCGAGCTCCAACGCCGTAACTACCTCGTCGAGGGGGGGTGGATCTGGCGGCACAGCTACAGGTTATCACCGTCACGATTCACGAATTCGTGAACCGTGACGAATCCTCGGCTGCTGTGACGGTCAGCCGAACGGCAGCCGGCGGCTCAACTGCACCGCCCGTTCGAGGACCGGACCGGCTCCCCCCGGGGGCGCCACCTGGCCTGGCCGGCAACTTCATGACGTGGCCCCTTCCAGAGCGCGAACCCATTGAGGTGTCCGTCGATGCTGTGTCATAGTATCGCGATACCATGATGGCATGACGAAGCAGACCACCGTCCGTCTCCCCGACGATCTCGCCGATGAGGCGGAGGCGGTCGCTCGCGTGCGCGGTACCAGCGTGAACGCGCTGATCGTCGACTCCCTGAGCGCCGAGGTGGCACGGGTCCGATCGGACAAGGACTTCGTTGCCCGGGCCCGCAAGCTCCTCCAGCGAGACAAGGAGCTTCTCGACCGACTCGCTCGGTGACCCGATGCCTGAGCCTGGCCGAGTACATCTGGCTGGCAGAGCAGGTCGCCGGGATCGAGGCTGTCGTCCTCGCCAAGGCGGCGCGGATCGAGCTGGCCGACTCGGCGCTCCACGCACCATCCGCCAGCTTCGGCGGCGAAGAGTTCTATCCCGAGGTCATCGACAAAGCAGCCGTGCTCACCTGTCGCCTGGCCTGGAACCACCCGCTCCCCGACGGGAACAAGCGTGCCCCTTGGGCCGCCCTCGTGCTCTTCCTCGATCTGCATGGGGTCACCCATGAGGAGGGGTGGTACGTGGCCCGCGCCCTGGAGGTCGAGGTCACCAGCCAGGGACGCACGGCCGAGGAGGCTCTCGCCAGTCTTCGGGAGGCCCTCGAGCTGTACTTCGAGGACGAGGTCCTGCCGGAGGTCATCGAGCCTCCGTTGATCGCCACCGTCCAGCTCTCGGCGTGAGCCCGGCGCTGCCGGTCGTCGGCGGTGCGGATGTCGTCGCGTCTCTGGCCAAGGCCGGTTTCGTGCGGGTGAGCCAGCGCGGTAGCCATGTGAAGCTCCGACCGAGATCAGGGGACCCGGACCTTTCACCTGGCGCGCGACAGGTTGTAGTCGAAGTCCGGACGCTCGACACCGCCGGCCCCACCGGCGCGAGGCTCGGGCACCGCCGGCCGCCACCGATGAATTCCGGACGTCGGCCGAGTCCACAGTGGCATGTCATCCATCCCGGAAAGGAGACGGCGCATGGCCTCGCTCGTCCTGAAGATGTCCGTCTCGCTCGACGGCTTCGTCGCACCCGCCGACGGGAGCAGCGGCTGGGAGGCTGCCGGGCGCTTCGAGGACGGCGCGCGGTGGGTGCTCGACACCGTGAGCAACGCCGGGACGCACCTCGTGGGTGCGGCGACCTACGCGAGTTGGGCCGGGTACTGGCCGGGCGCCGACGGGCCGTTCGCCCGGCCGATGAACGAGATCCCCAAGGTCGTGTTCTCCGAGTCGCTCACCTCCGCCGACTGGGGCCCGGCGACGATCGCCCGCGGCGACCTGGCCGAAGCTGTCACGCGCCTCAAGCAGGAGCGGCCCGGCGGGTACCTGCTCGCCCAGGGGGGCGTGCGGTTTGCCCGGTCGCTGGTCCGGACCGGCCTGATAGACGAGTACCGCCTCGTCGTCCACCCGGTCGTCCTGGGCGCAGGCGAGCGGCTCTTCACCACGCCGCTGGCCATCGAGCCCGTGAGCACCACCGCCTTCAGCCGCGGCGCCGTCGCCCACGTCTTCACGGCGCACCCGTGACCGGGACCGACCGTCAACCGGGAGCGGGCGTGGCGTGGGAAGATCGCGGTGCACGCCGTTGCCGCAGGGTGGAGGATGGCCATGGTCGGGAGGGCGAGATGACGAGTGCCCGTGTCCCCAACGCTCCGTACCGCCAGCGCCGCCAGCACCGCCAGCACCGCCGGCACCGGTGTGGCGCGCCACGCCGGGCGACGGCGCTGCTCGCACTGGCGATCCTCGTGCCGGCGGTGACCGCCGTCCCGCTGCTCGGAGGCGCCGCGGCCGTGGCCGGAGCCGCCGCGCCACCACCCGTGTCGGCCGGGACAGGCTACGTGCTGGCCGCCGCCGACGGCGCCGCGCTCGCCTTCGGCACAGCCCACGTCGTGGACTCGATCAGCCGTCCCACCATGAACGCGCCGGTCGTGGCGGTGGCCGGGGCGCCCGACGGCGAGGGCTACTGGCAGGCCGGGTCGGACGGGGGGGTGTTCGCTTCCGGCGACGCCGCCTTCTACGGCTCGATGGGCGGCCGGCCGCTCAACTCGCCGGTGGTGGGGATGGCCGCCACGCCCGACGGCGAGGGCTACTGGCTGGTGGCCGGCGACGGGGGGATGTTCGCCTTCGGCGACGCCGCCTTCTACGGGTCCATGGGCGGGCGGCCGCTCAACTCGCCGGTGGTGGGGATGGTCCCCACCCTGGGAGGCCGTGGCTACTGGCTGGCCGCCGCGGACGGCGGGGTGTTCGCGTTCGGGGACGCCCGGTTCTACGGCTCCATGGCCGGCTCGGTGCTCGGCGCCCCGGTGGTGGCCGTGGCCGCAACCTCGGACGGCGGCGGCTACTGGCTGGCGGCGGCGGACGGTGGGATGTTCTCGTTCGGCAACGCCGCCTTCTACGGCTCGGCGACCGGCCGGTTCGGCACCAGCCCGGTGGTGGCCGCGGCCACGATGGCCTCGGCGCCCGGCCTGTCGTTCCCCGGCCAGCCCGGGCCGGCGGCGGGGCCTGCTTCCATCGTGCAACTCGGCGACTCGGTGGCCTCCGGGGAGGGCACCCTCTACGGCTACACGTACAACTCCACAACCCAGACCTGGACAGGCGGCACAGTCACAGCCACCTGGCCCGGCCCGTACCCCCTCTGCCACGACTCGCCCTACGCCTACGGGCAGGTGCTGGCCACCCACTACGGGGCCAAGCTCTCCCAGTTCGGCTGCACCGGCGCCTCGTTCACCAACGGCATCACCACGACACGGGTGAACGCCGGCTACTTCTCCACAACCGTCCTGCGCCCGGCCGAGTTCGGGAACTGGGCCACCAAGGCCGACCTCAACGCCACATACGACGCCGCCAAGCCGGACCTGGTGCTCGCCACCATGGGCGCCGACGACGTGCAGTTCGTGCACATCGTGGAGGGCTGCATCGAGAACGGCTACGAGTACTACTGGGACGCCGCCACACTCGAATGCGTGACAGGCAACCCGGGCCCCACAGTGACCACCGACTTCCTCGACTACCTGCCCACCTTCCGGACACACCTGAAGACCCTCGCCCAGTGGATCACGGCCCGCGGCACCGCCGACGGCAAGGTGCCCAAGGTCGTGTTCACCGACTACTACAACCCGCTGCCCACGGGCACAACCACCTGCCCGGACAGCAACTACCTCTACCCGGCCCAGATCCGCTACCTCTCGTCGCTCCTCCAGGAGCTGGACACGACCATCGTCCAGACGATCGACGGCCTGGGCGACCCGAACGTCGCCGTGGCCGACCTCTCCGGCGCGCTGGACGGCCACGAGTGGTGCACCAGCGACCCGTGGGCCTACGGCCTCTCGATCTACCAGGTCACAAGCCCGAGCAGCTTCGACTCCCAGGCGCCCTTCCACCCCACGCCCCGGGGCCAGGAGCAGCTCGCCTCGCTGGTCCAGCCGGTCGTGGACCGGCTCTTCGCCGGATCCTGAGCCCGAGGGAGAGCCCCGTGCCGTCCGGAGGTCGTGCCGCAGCACCCGTCATCGAGGAGGACCCCCCATGCGCCACGTGACCTACTCGATGGGCGTCTCGCTCGACGGCTACGTGGTGGGGCCGGACGGCGAGTTCGACTGGAGCGCTCCCGACGAGGAGCTCTTCCGCTTTGTCACCGAGGAGATCGGAGGGGTGGGTGTCCACCTGCTGGGCCGGCGCCTCTACGAGACGATGCTCTACTGGGAGGACCCCGACGAGGAACCGTCGTTCGACGGACCGATGCTCGAATGGGCGGCGCGCTGGAACCCGCTCCCGAAGGTGGTGTTCTCCACCACGCTGCGGACGGTGCGGGGGAACGCCCGCCTGGCCACGGGCGACCTGGCCGGGGAGATCGAGCGGCTGCGGGCCGAGCCGGGGGAGGGGACCATCGCCATCGGCGGCGCCACGCTCGCCGCCCAGGCGGCCGAGCTGGACCTGATCGACGAGTACCGGGTCCGGGTCCACCCGGTGCTGGTGGGGGGCGGCCTCCCGTTCTTCCCCCGGCACGAGCGCCGGGTGGACCTCGAGCTCGTGGAGAGCCGCACCTTCGGCTCCGGCGTGGTCTACCTCCGCCACCGCGTGGCGCGGTAGCCGGCCCGCCGGGCGGACGCCGAGCGGGGGAGCGCGATCGTGGCCATCGGGCGCACACGGGCAGGGCG
>JBOGGH010000043.1:0-10771 GCA_050743905.1 Acidimicrobiales bacterium | reverse complement strand
GGACGGTGGCATCAGGGGGAACATGGATCAACACGGTCGGCTCCTTCCGTATGTGGCTCGGTCCGCCCCAGCATGGTGGGCAACCCACGCAAGATGCGGAACGGGCCGGCCGTTCCATACTCACTGATGGCCAGCGAAGCCGCTACCGAGAGCATGAGACTACCGATGACTACCTCGTCGCCCTACAACCCCGGCTTCGGCATCGATCCCCCGTACCTCGCTGGCCGAGGTGAGCAGCTCGACCTGCTCCTGCGCGACGGCCTGGCGCAGGGTCCAACGTCGCGCTACTTCGACGCAGCCGTCATTGGCGAGCGGGGGTTGGCAAGACGGCGTTCCTGAACGCGCTCGAATCCCGGGCTGCCAACACACTGGGCTGGCGGGTGGTCCGCGAGCAGGCGCCAGCGGGAGAAGAGATCGCCCCGCTGCTCGTGGACGGGGTTGGGATGGCGCTGGGCCGATGGCGGCGAGTCCGGCGGGCGTGGAAGGAGATGCAGAAGGAGTACGCCGTGGGTGCCAACGTCGGGGTGGTCAAGGGTTCTGCCACCGCGAGAACCCCTACGGCGGTTCTCACTGCCCTGCGAGCGCTTGAGCGGTTGCTGATCCTCGCAGGTGAAGAAGCGCAGGCCAAGGGGATTGGGGTGTTGATCACCTGCGACGAGGCCCACGAGCTGAACACGCCCGAGCTCGCCGGTCTCGGGCGGCTCATGCAGATGGCGACCCGGCGACGGCGCCTTCCGGTTGCCATCGTCCTCTCGGGGCTCCCCGAACTGCGGGCCAACCTCCGGGCTGCCGGCACCTACCTCGAGCGGCATGAGTTGGTATCGCTCGGGAACCTCGATGCCGATGCTGCCCGGCTGGCGCTGCTCAACCCCGCCGCCAGGCGTTGATCTCGCACCGGCTGCTTCGCACGTCGGTGAGAGGAGAGGTGGAGTTGGCCCTGCCGACCATGCGCAGTTGGATGCTCGAACAGGAGCTTTGAGCTGCCGTCGTGGAGGGGTTGCCGAAGGTGCCGGCGCCGGGCGTCCTCGGGCGCCGGGCCCAGGGCGCCGACCTGTCACAAGCATGTGCCGGCCGGTGTCTCATGACGGAGCGACTACGTCGAGGAGGCATCATGGCGAGCACCACCCGGATCCCGAGGGCCCGGTTGACCGGCATCTACGGCGCGCTGGTCACGCGCATGGCCCGCAAGATGCTCGGCGGCGTGCCCGAGTCCATCGAGGTGGCGTGGCACCACCCCCAGGTGCGGAACTTCACGCTGGGCCTCGGCCGCAAGGTCCAGAAGTGGCATCGCTGCGACGAGAGCCTGAAGGCCTACGCCCACATGGCCGCGGCCAGCCTGGTGGGTTGTCGCTTCTGCCTCGACCTCGGGTACTTCCAGGCGAAGCGCGAGGGGCTCGACGTGGCCAAGGTGCGCGAGGTCCCGCGGTGGCGCACCTCGCAGATCTTCAGCGAGCTGGAGCGAGACGTCATGGCGTACGCCGAGGCGATGACGGTGACCCCGCCTGCCGTCACCGACGAGCTGTCGGGGAGACTGCTGGCGGCGCTCGGCCCGGCGGCGCTGGTGGAGCTGACGACGCACGTGGGCTTGACGAACTTCGTGACCCGCACCAACGTGGCCTGGGGGGTCGGGCCGCAGGGTCTGGCGGCGGCCTGTGGCCTGGCGCCCCTGGCCACACCGAGCGGGGAGCTTCGCCCGACGGCATGACCGCCGACCCGTTCGTCCTCCACCGCAGCCTGTTGTTCACCGTCGCCTACGAGATGCTGGGCAGCGCCGCCGACGCCGAGGACGTCGTCCAGGAGACGTGGTTGCGCTGGGCCGGCGTGGACCAGGCGGAGGTGCGTGAACCACGCGCCTATCTCGTGCGGATCGTGACCCGCCAGGCGCTCAACCGGCTCCGGTCGCTGTCGCGCCGCCGGGAGGAGTACGTGGGGGAGTGGTTGCCGGAGCCGCTGCTCACCAGCCCCGACGTGGCCGAGGACGCCGGGCTCGCCGAGAACGTCTCCATCGCCATGCTCACCGTGCTCGAGACGCTCGGACCGGTGGAGCGGGCGGCGTTCGTGCTCCGCGAGGTGTTCGGCACGCCGTACCACGAGATCGCCGAGGTGGTGGGCAAGACCCCGGCGGCGGTGCGCCAGATCGTGCACCGGGCCCGTGCGCACGTGGCGGCGCGCCGGCCTCGGATGCAGGTGGACCTGGTGGAGCAACAGGCCGTCGTCGAGACGTTCATGGCCGCCGTGGCCACGGGGGACGTTCGCGCCCTGGTGGCGGTGTTGGCGCCGGACGTGGTGGCGGTCGCCGACGGCGGCGGTTCGGCGCCGGCAGTCCGGAAGCCGGTCACCGGTGCCGACCGGGTGGCGGCCCTCCTGGCTCGTGCGGCGGGCACGCCGGACTTCGCCGCACGCATCGTCTGGCTCAACGGGTCGCCGGGGGTCCGGGTGGAGGTGGGCGGGGGCACCGTCGCCGTGAGCCTGACGGTCACCGATGGCCGGGTCTCCGGGATCTACGTCGTTGCCAACCCGCTCAAGCTGCGTCGATTGGACGCCACGGCGGAGCTCTGCCGCTGACGGCCACGCGGCGCGGCAGGACGGTGAGCACGCCGGCGTCCACCCGTGGGACCGGCCGGAACCGGGACGCCGGGACCCCCGCCTGCCGAAGTGCAGCTCCCACCACGTCGCCCACGTGGTGTCGAGCAGGTGCCCCAGGAGCGCCGTCGTACGGCCGAACGGCGGGCAACCCACCACCAGCTCGCCGGCGCGGACGTCCGCGGCCGCGACGAGGTCGTCGGCGACGTCAGGCCGAGGGAAGTTCTGGCCGAGACGGCGGCGCCGCTCGTGACCGGGCGCACGACCGCCGCCGGTGGCACGGGCGGTCCCGATGGGACGTTCGGCCCTACCCCGTGCTGCCCACCGGCCGCATGGTGGGTTGATCGGCCGGCCGCAAGGCGGGCAGGCCGGCAGGGAGGACGCGGAGCATGCTCGCAGCCAGCAGCGCGGGAGGACCGGGAGCGACCACGGCGGGCACGCGGCGGCGCAGGAAGGCGGTGCACGCCTACAGCACCGTCGCCGAGCGCACGGCGGCCGGCCGTGCCGCCCGCTTGGCTACCCCCCGGTCCAGCCTCGGCGAGTGGGCGCCCGCCGGCGACCGGCGGGATCCCGTGGCCGTCCTGGAGGACCAGGAGCGGACGCGCGTCCCCGAGCTGGTCCCCATCCGGCACGGCCGGATGGCGTCGTCGCCGTTCGCCTTCTACCGCGGGGCGGCGGCGGTCATGGCCGCCGACCTCGCCGCCGGCCCGAGGAGCGGGCTCGAGGTCCAGCTCTGCGGCGACGCCCATCTCGTGAACTTCGGCGGGTTCGCCTCGCCCGACCGTGACCTCGTGTTCGACGTGAACGACTTTGACGAGACCCACCCCGGGCCCTTCGAGTGGGACGTGATGCGCCTGGCCGCCAGCTTCGAGGTGGCCGGACGGGAGCGCGGCTTCGACGACGCCATGCGGCAGGACGCCGTCCAGTGGGCGGCACGCTCGTACCGCGAGGCCGTCCGGGAGTTCGGCACCATGACCACGCTCGACGTGTGGTACTCCCGCCTGGACCTCGCCGGCATCGAGCGGCGGTGGGGCGCGGCGGCCGGTGGGAAGGCCGTGCGCAACCTCCAGCGGCTGGCGGCGAAGGCGGAGTCGAAGAACCACCTCAAGGCCTTCGACCGGCTCACCCGCCTGGAGGGCGGGGAGCTGCGGTTCGCCAGCGACCCCCCGCTCCTGGTGCCGGTGTCCGAGCTCTTCTCGGACGTGGACGCCACCCGCCTCCGCGACACCGTGGCCCAGGGGCTCGCCATCTACCGGGACACGCTGAACGACGACCGGCGCCGCCTGATCGACCGCTACCGGTTCGTGGACCTGGCGCGCAAGGTGGTGGGCGTGGGCAGCGTGGGCACCCGGTGCTGGGTGAGCCTGCTGGTGGGCCGGGACGAGGGCGACCCCCTGTTCCTCCAGGTGAAGGAGGCGGAGGGGTCCGTGCTCGAGCCCTACGTCGGGCGGAGCGCCTACGCCAACCACGGCCAGCGGGTGGTGGAGGGCCAGCGCCTGATGCAGGCGGCCAGCGACATCATGCTCGGGTGGACCCGCACGGTGGGCGTGGACGACGTGACCCGGGACTTCTACATGCGACAGCTCTGGGACTGGAAGGTCTCCGCGTCCGTGGAGACCATGCTGCCTGGCACGTTCCACGTGTACGCGCAGATCTGCGGGTGGACGCTGGCCCGTGCCCACGCGCGGTCGGGGGACGCCGCCGCCATCGGCGCCTACCTGGGCACGGGCAACGCCTTCGACCGGGCCATGGTGGCGTTCGCCCGCGCCTACGCCGACCAGAACGAGCGGGACCACGGGTCCCTGGTCGCGGCGATCGCCGACGGCCGCGTGGTGGCGGAGGCCGGTGTCTGACCCGCCGGCGGGCCGGGGCGGCCCGGCGCGGACAGACCACGGCGACCACGCGGTGGACGACGAGGACGGCAGGGCGTTCCAGCGGGCCTTCGCCAACCGCTACCTGATCCGCTTCGAGGAGAACACGCTGCGCCAGCGGCCGCTGTGGATCCGCGTGATCGTGGAGTTCGCCGGCACGTTCATCCTCGTGACCGTGGCCGCCGGGGCCGGCGTGATCAACCACTACGTGGGTGCCGACCCGATCAGCCGCACGGCGGCCGTGGTGGCACCGGGCGCGGTGGTGATGGCCATGATCTACGCGCTCGGCCCGCTCTCGGGGCTCCACATCAACCCCGCCGTCACCCTCGCTTTCACCGGCCGGGGCGTCTTCAGGGCGGCCTGGGCGGTGCCGTACATCGTGGCCCAGATGGCCGGCGCGATCGCCGCCGCGCTCTTCCTCCAGGTGGTCTTCGGGGACGTGGCGGCAGGCGGGAACTACCCGGTGGCCCTGCCCGGCGGCCAGTGGCGGTCACTGGTGATGGAGATCGTCCTCACGGCCGTCCTGGTGACGGTGATCCTGCACACGGCCACCGGCTACCGCAGCATCGGCCACAACGCCGCGCTCGCCGTGGGCGCCACGGTGGCGCTGCTGGGGCTCTTCGCCAGCCCGGTCAGCGGGGCCTCCATGAACCCCGCCCGCACGCTGGGCCCGGACATCGTGGGGCTCCACTTCACCGGCTGGTGGATCTACGTGCTCGGCCCGTGCCTCGGCGCTGGCCTCGCCGTGATGTTCATCGCCCTCGTGCGAGGCTCGCCCGACCGCAAAGAGCTTGAGGCCGCCGAGGGGGGAGCGCTGCCCATCGAGCGCTGAGTCCTCGGGCCCCGCCACGCCGCACGCATGGAGACCCACCCGGCGCGGGTAGGTACCGGCGGGCGAGCGCGAGGAGGGGCCCGATGCAGACGGCGACGTCGGGGGAGGACAGCAGGGCGGAGCGCGACGGGGGCACCATCCGCAGCCTGGTCCCCGCCAGGATCGACCGGCTCACGTGGTCGCGTTTCCACACCATGCTGGTGGCGGCGCTGGGCGTGGCGTGGGTGCTCGACGGGCTCGAGATCACCATCGCCTCCAACGTCACCGGCATCATCAGCAAGCCGGCGGCGCTCAACCTCTCCTCCTCCGAGGTGGCCTTCGCCGTCGGGACCGTCTACCTGGTGGGCGAGGTGGCCGGCGCCCTCTTCTTCGGCCGGCTCTCCGACCGCTGGGGACGGCGCAACCTCTTCATGATCACGCTCGGCGTGTACCTGTTCGGCGGCCTGCTGTCCGCCCTGACCTTCGGGCACACACACTTCTGGGTCTACTGGCTGTGGGTCTCGCGGTTCGTCGCCGGGATGGGCATCGGTGGCGAGTACGCCGCCATCAACTCGGCCATCGACGAGCTCATCCCCGCCCGTTACCGCGGCCGGGTGGACATCGCCGTGAACGGCACCTACTGGGGCGGCGCCTTCATAGGCACCGTGCTCACGCTGCTGGTGGTGGACAACCTGCCGGTCTCCTACTCGTGGCGCATCGGCTTCCTCTTCGGCCCCCTGCTCGGGTTCGTGGTCCTCTTCGTCCGCAAGAACCTGCCCGAGAGCCCGCGCTGGCTGATCATGCACGGCCGGGAGCGCGAGGCCGAGGAGGCGGTGGCCACGATCGAGCGCGCCACCGAGGCGTCCGGCGGGCGCCTGGAGGAGGTCGACGAGTCCAAGGCGATCGAGGTCAGGCCGGCGTCCAACATAGGGTTCGTGGTGCTGGCCAAGACGCTCTTCGCCACCTACCCGAGGCGGGCCGTGCTGGGCGCGGCGCTCATGATCACCCAGTCGTTCCTCTACAACGCCATCTTCTTCACCTACGCCCTGGTCCTCACCAAGATCTACACAGTCCCCACCGGGGACACGCCCTACTACTTCCTGTTCTTCGCGCTCGGCAACCTGGTGGGGCCGCTCACCATCGGCCACCTCTTCGACTCGATCGGCCGGCGCCGCATGATCGCCGGGACCTACCTCCTCTCGGGCTCGCTCCTGGTGGTGACGGCGTTCTTCTTCAACGCCGGGATGCTCGACCCCGTGACCCAGACCGTCTGCTGGTGCGTGATCTTCTTCTTCGCCTCCGCCGGGGCGAGCGCCGCCTACCTGACGGTGAGCGAGATCTTCCCGGTGGAGGTCCGGGCCAAGGCGATCGCCGTCTTCTTTGCCATCGCGCAGTCGTTCGGCGCGCTCGGCCCCTGGCTCTACGGCTTCCTCATCGGAGCGGGGCACGACGACTTCCGGCTCTTCATCGGCTACCTGATCGGCGCGGGCGTCATGATGGCGGGAGGCATCGTCGAGGTGGTGTTCGGGGTGGCGGCTGAGCGGCGGTCCCTGGAGGACGTGGCCACGCCGCTCACCGCAGCCAGGCCCTCCACGCGGCTCTCCAACGTCACCGGCGCGCCCCGCTCGCCCACCGCACGATCGGTGGTCTGACGCGCCCGGCCCCGCCACCATCCCCACATGGGCGTTGGCACCTGTGCTTCACTGGCAGTCGGCAACCTCGTACTCGCACGACCTGTACCGTCGGAGGCACCCATGCTCGGATCGTCGTACCCGCTGCTCGACATCTTCTGGACCATGCTGTGGTTCTTCCTCTTCTTCCTCTGGATCTTCCTGATCATCTCGATCTTCATGGACATCTTCCGGAGCCACGACATCGGCGGGTTCACGAAGTTCATCTGGGTCCTCTTCCTCATCGTGATCCCGTTCCTGGGCGCCTTCGTCTACCTCATCGTGCGGGGCGGCAGCATGCACGAGCGGTCGGTGCGCCAGGCCCAGGACCAGGAGAAGGCGTTCCAGTCCTACGTGCGACAGGCCGCAGGGAGCGGCAGCGCCGCCGACGAGCTGGCCAAGCTCAACGAGCTCAAGAGCTCCGGCGCCATCTCGGCCGAGGAGTTCGAGCAGGCCAAGGCCAAGATCCTGAGCTGACGGCCGGCGCGGCGCGGGCACCCCCGCCGGCGCGGCCGCGGGCGCCAGGTTGGCTTCCGGACCTTCCCTGGGACCGGCCGGGGTGGCCGGGTCAGGCGGCGAACGTGGCCCTGCGGGCTGCGGTGGTGGGCCGTGGCGTCCGAGTCCGGGCCCCGGAGCCGTCACCGGCCGCCACCCGCATGAGCCCGGGCGTGGCGCGTACCCGCCCGTCGCCCGCCACCACGGCGGCGCCGAAGCCCGGCACCCGGTCCACCACGGCCAGCCCCTCGTGGGGCCCGGCGGCCACCACGGCGGCCATGAGCGCCTCGGCGAGCACGGGGTCGGGCCCGGTGACCTTGACCGTGGTCCACCTCGAGGCGTGGGCTCCCGCCGGTGCGGTGGCCACGGCCATGGTCTCCTGCCCGGCACCGGCCTCGGGCCGGATCGCGCAACCGTCCACGAGGTCCATGCGCCAGGGGAGCCCGGGCTGGGGCTCGCCGAAGGCCGCCACCACCGTGCCGGCGTCCACGCGGGCGGCCCGCACGCCGGCCCGACGCAGGAGCCCCAGCGCCCCGTCGGCCGCCCATCCCCGCACGATGCCGGTGGGGTCCACGCCGCCCTGGGCGCCCCACGGGTCGAACCAGCCGGAGGAGATCCGCCGGGCGTCGGCGCAGCGCCAGAGGACCTCGGCGACCTCGGGCGGGGCGTGCGCCAGGGTGATCTCGTCCCGGCGGAGCCGGCTCACCGGGCTGTCGGGTCGCCACGTGCCGAAGATCTCGTCCGCCCGCTGGAGCAGGGTCCTCGCCTTCCCGAGGGCCCGCTCGGCCTCGCCCGGGGGGCAGGGCCCCGGCCGGACGTCGAACGTGACCAGGCCGCCCATGGCGTAGTCGGCCGATCGCATGGCTCGTCCCTCCCTGTCGCGCTCCGTACTGCGCTCCCCGGGCGCACCGCCGGTCCGGGACCGGGGCCGTCCGCCCCATGGAGCATGGAAGGCGTCCCTGTGATGCGCGGAAGAGGAACCTAAGAACTCCCTATGAACGGCCGCCCGCCGACTCGCGGCGGGTGAAGGTCCGCTCGGCCCGGCTCCGGCCCAGGAAGCTCACCGACCAGTGCGCGAGGGCGCTGGCGCGGTTCTTGAAGCCGGTCAGGAACGTGAGGTGGACCACCAGCCAGAGCAGCCAGCCCACCACCCCGCCGATCGAGAGGCGGCCCAGCTTGGCGACGGCTCGGAACCGGGAGATCACCGCCAGGCTCCCCAGGTCGCGGTAGCGGAAGGGGCGATCCGCCGTATCGCCCTCGAGCCGGCGGGCCACGAGCCTCGCGGCGTGCGCCCCGGACTGGATGGCCACCTCCGCCATCCCGGGGAGGTCGCCCAGGGCCATCATGTCGCCCACGCAGAAGACCTCGGGGTGGCCCGGGAGGGTGCAGTCCGGGAGCACCTGCACCCGGCCCATGCGGTCCACCCCCGCCCCCGTGGCCTCGGCCAGCTCGCGGGCCAGGGGCGACGCCACCATGCCGGCCGCCCAGACCTTGGTCCGGGCCGGGATGCGCCGGGTAGCGCCGTCAGGGCCCCGGACGGTCACGCTCGCCTCGTCCATCCCGGTCACCATGGTGCGGGTGTGGACCTCCACCCCGAGCTCGCCGAGCTCCCGGGCGGCGGTGCGGGAGAGGCGTTCGCCAAAGCTCGCCAGGATCCTGTCGCCCCCCTCGAAGAGGAGGATCCGCGCCTGCCTCGGGTCCACGTCCCGGAAGTCGTGGCGGAGCGATCGCATCGACAGCTCGGCGATCTCGCCCGCCATCTCCACCCCGGTGGGGCCGCCGCCCACGAGCACGAACGTCAGCCAGGCCTGTCTCGCCTCCGGGTGGGCCTCGACCTCGGCCATCTCGAAGGCGCCGAAGATCCGTCCCCTGAGCTCGAGGGCGTCGTCGATCGACTTCATGCCCGGCGCCCAGGGGCGGAGCTCGTCGTGGCCGTAGTAGGTGTTCTCGACGCCGGCGGCCACGATGAGGCTGTCGTAGGGGACCTCCACGTCCCGGCCGGCCTGGACCGCCTTCACCACCCGGCGGTCGAGGTCGAACCCGGTGACCTCGGCCATCTGCACCCGCGTGTGCCGGTGGCGCCGGAGGACGTCACGGCTGGCCGGGGCGATCTCGCCCTCCGAGAGGATGCCCGTGGCCACCTGGTAGAGCAGCGGCTGGAAGAGGTGGTGGTTGGTGCGGGCGAGGAGCGTCACGTCGACCGGCGCCGTCCGCAGGGCCCTGGCGGCGAAGAGCCCGCCGAAGCCGGACCCCACGATCACCACCCGGTGGCGGGACTGCTCGGCCATGTCCGGGACACCTCCTCGCCCAGTGCCGTCGATGCCCCGGGCCCAGGTTAGGAGGTGGGCGGGCCGCCCGCGCCGGTGCCGCCCGCGCCGGTGCCGCTCGTGCCGGTGAGGTACTGCTCGGCGGCCTGGGCCATGCCCTCGGCGATGGCCTGCTGGCCGGCGGGGCTGGCGGCGATGGTCCCCTCGTAGGGGTCGGTGACGAACAGCGGCTCGATCAGGGCCCCGGGCATCGTGCTCGGCGTGGTGAACCAACCCGGGTCGGCCGGGCCCAGGAGCAGCAGGTGGTCGTAGCTGGCGGCGGCTGTTGTCTGGGCCGGGCCCCCGAGTGTGACGTCGGACACCACGCCGTCGTCCGGGATCGCCCAGCCGTGGGCGTTCAGGTGGGCGAGGACGTCGGCCTGGAGCAGCGTGGCCAGGCGCTGGTTCTCGGCGGCGAACGGGCGAACGGTGTCGTAGCCGGTGACGCTGCCGGCGTTTGTCGGCGATGTGCCGGCGTCGAAGTAGATCCCCAGGAGGACTGTCGCCTTGGCCATGTCGGCGCAGACGTCGCGGGCGGCCACGTCGTCGTGCTCGCCCTGGAGGGTGAAGACCCCTGTGGCCACGTCGCCGGGGCCGGGCCGGAGCACGGTCGAGGCCCGGGTGCGGGACAGCACCACCCGGTAGCCCTCGGCGCGCAGCAGCGAGGCGGCGCGGAGGGCCACCGGGAGCGTCTCGTCGGCCTCGTGGATGGTCGCACCGGACTCGGTCACCCCCACGGCGCCCGGGTCGATGCCGCCGTGCCCGGCGTCCAGGAACACCGTCTGGTGCCGGTCGCCGGCGGTGGGGGAGAAGGCCACGCAGGATCCCGGGGTGAACGTCGACGGGTCGAGAGCCGTCCCCGAGGCGCTCGCCGCGGTGGCCGGGTCCGCCGCGCCCCCCGGCGTGGCCGGTCCGGCAGGCGGCGAGGCCCCAGGGCCACCGCCGCGGGTGAGGGCCGCCGCCGCCCCGGCCGCCACCACGGCCAGCGCCAGCAGGGCGAGGAGCACCCCCCGGCGCCGTGGCCCGGGTCGGGAC
>JBOGGH010000042.1:0-10903 GCA_050743905.1 Acidimicrobiales bacterium | reverse complement strand
GCTCAACAGCCCGGTGGTGGGCATCGCCGCCACCCCCGACGGCCACGGCTACTGGGAGGTGGCGGCCGACGGCGGGCTCTTCGCCTTCGGGGACGCCGCCTTCTACGGCTCCATGGGCGGCAAGCCCCTCAACGAGCCCGTGGTGGGCATCGCCGCCACCCCCACAGGGACCGGCTACTGGGAGGTGGCCTCCGACGGCGGGCTCTTCGCCTTCGGGGACGCCCAGTTCTACGGCTCGATGGGCGGCCGGCCCCTCAACGAGCCGGTGGTGGGCATGACGTCCGGCTGAGCGCTCCGGGCATCGCCCCGCCCGCTTCCCGGCGACCCCGGCGGTGCACGATGATGGGTGGGGCCCGGCGCCGGGCCGGCAGGCCCGAGGAGGAGGACGGCGGCTCGTGGCGAAGCTCATCTACTCGGCGATCGCCTCGCTCGACGGCTACGTGGCTGACGAGGACGGCGGCTTCGGCTGGGCCGAGCCGGACCACGAGGTGCACGCCTTCGTCAACGAGTTGGTGCGCCCGGCGGGTACGCACCTCTACGGCCGGCGGATGTACGAGACGATGGCGTTCTGGGAGACCGCCCACACCCTGCCCGACCCGCCCGACGTGGTGGCGGACTTCACCCGCATCTGGCAGGCGGCGGAGAAGGTCGTCTACTCGACCACCCTGGCGTCCGTCTCCAGCGCACGGACCCGGATCGAGCGCAGGTTCGACCCGGCGGATGTGGCGCGGTCCAAGGCCGAGGCGACGGCCGACCTCACCGTGGGGGGTGCGGACCTGGCCGGGCAGGCCATCAGGGCCGGCCTGGTGGACGAGTGCCACCTCCTGCTCGTCCCGGTGGTAGTGGGCGGCGGCACGCCGGCACTGCCGCCGCTTGCCCGCGGTTCGCTCGAGCTGCTCCGCGAGCGCCGGTTCGCCGACGGGACGGTGCACCTGCACTACGGGCTCGGAGGCTGAGCCCAGGGGAGCCTCCCGGGGCGACGCCCGGACCAACGCGTCGGAGAACATTGCCAGGTCGGCCGACCGGCAGCCTCCGAGCATCTGCAGGCCGGGGCGGCGCCGCGCTGACGCCAGCGCGTCAGGCGGGGGCGGCGCCGGTGACCGCCGTGGGCATGGCGCCGGCGTAGAGCTGGACGGCCCGCCAGCAGTACCAGGCCACGACGGTCCGGTAGGGACGGTAGGGCGCGCCCAGTACCTCGAGCTCCTTCGGGGACGGGTCGGGGAGCCCCCAGGCGAGGGCGAACCCCCGCCGCACCCCGAGGTCGCCGGTGGGCCACACGTCGGCCCGCCGGAGCTGGAACATCAGGAAGATCTGCGCCGACCACCGGCCGATGCCCCGCACGGTGGTGAGGCGGGCCACCACCTCCTCGTCGTCCTCGCGGGCCAGGCGGTGGTCGAGCACGACGGTGCCGTCCAGGACCTTGGCGGCGAGGTCCCGCACGGACGCGACCTTGCCGCCCGACAGGCCGGCGGCCCGCAGGTCGTCCTCCGGCGCCGCCAGCACGCGCTCGGGGGTGACCTCGCCGCCGAGGGCCACCACCACCCGTCCGTGGATGGCCCGGGCGGCGGCGCCCGCCAACTGCTGGTGGGTCACCGAGCGCACGAGCGTGGCGAAGTGGGACGGCTCCGGGCGGGGGAACCGGGGCAGGCCGGCGTCGGCCACGAGGCGGGCCAGCACAGGGTCCCGATCGGCCAGCGCCCGGGCGGCCGTCCAGGGTGCGAGCGTGGAGTGCGTCACGGGAGGAGCGTACCGGTGTGACGCTGCCGGTCCCCCGTCCGCGCGCCGTCGGCGACGGGGGCTCAGGACGCCGTCGCGGCGCCGGCCCGGGTGTCGTCCCGTGAGCCGGCCGACCGCTCGGCGCAGGACGAGCAGGTCCCCCAGAAGACCACCTCGGTCCCCTCGACCCGCACCCCGTGCCGCTCGGCGCGCGGGAGCCGCAGGGCGTCGAGGCCGGCGGGGTGCACGTCGAAGACGAGGGAGCAGCCCCGGCACACCAGGTGGTGGTGGCCGTCGCCGACGTTCGGGTCGTACAGCGCGGGGCCGCCGACCACGCGCACCTCCTGGACCTCGCCCAGGGCCACCAGCTCGTTCAGGGCGTTGTACACCGTGGCCTGGGAGATCTCGGGCACGATCCGGCGAGCACCGGCGAGCACCTGCTCCACGGTCAGGTGCACGTGCTCCCCGGCGAGGGTCTCGGCCACCGCCCGCCGCTGCGGCGTGATGCGCCAGCCACGGGCGCGGAGCCGGTGGATCAGCGGCTGGGTCACGACGGGAGCCTAGCCAGGCGTCCCGTCGCCACCGGGCCGTCGCGGGCGGGAGGGCGGGCTCAGGAGCGGCGCTCCTTCACCAGTGCCTCCACCCGGGCGCCGTACTCGGGATCGGCGGCACGGAGGTGGGCGATCGAGCGGGCCACGATGCCGTCACCGACCGGCCCGGGGGAGACCTGGGACAGCCCCGTCGCCAGGTTCTCCACCAGCCGGGCGCGGGCGGCCTCGTCCTGCAGGCGGTAGAGGTCGCCGGCCTGCGAGAAGTCGTCGCCGTCGCGGTCCTGCCAGTCGTAGGTGCCCGAGGGACCGTCCCCGTCCAGGGCACCGTAGAGGGCGTCGCCGGTCTCCACGGGCCCGTCGAAGCTGTTGGGCTCGTAGTTCTTGGCCCGCCCGCCGTTGGCGCCGGCCGCCATGAGGCCGTCCCGGCCGTAGTTGCGCGCCGTGGCGGCCCGGGGCTCGTTGACCGGGAGCTGCGTGTGGTTGACGCCCAGGCGGTAGCGGTGGGCGTCGCCGTAGGCGAAGAGCCGGCCCTGGAGCATCTTGTCCGGGCTTGGCCCGATCCCCGGCACGAAGTTGCCGGGGTCGAACGCCGCCTGCTCGACGGCGGCGAAGTAGTTGTCCGGGTTGCGGTCGAGGGTGAGCCTGCCCACCTCGATGAGTGGGTGGTCGGCGTAGGGCCAGACCTTGGTCAGGTCGAACGGGTTGCGGGCGGCGCGCGGCGCGTCGGCCGCCGGCATCACCTGGATCTTGAGGGTCCAGCTCGGATGGTCGCCCCGCTCGATGGCCTCCAGCAGGTCGGTGGTGTGCGACTCGGGGTCGAGCCCGGCCAGCTCGGCCGCCTCGGACGCGGTCAGGCAGCGGATGCCCTGGTCCGTCTTGAAGTGGAACTTGACGAAGAACTGCTCCCCGGACGCGTTGACCGTCTGGAACGTGTGGGAGCCGAAGCCGTCCATGTGCCGGTAGGAGGCGGGGATGCCGCGATCGCCGAAGAGCCACGTGAACATGTGGGTGGCCTCGGGCGAGTGCGAGAAGAAGTCGAAGACGTTGTCCGGCTCCTGCTTGTTGGTGAACGGGTCCGGCTTCTGGGAGTGGATGAAGTCCGGGAACTTGAGCGGGTCGCGGATGAAGAAGATCGGCGTGTTGTTCCCGGTGAGATCCCAGTTGCCGTCCTCGGTGGAGAACTTGACGGCGAACCCCCGGGGGTCGCGCACCGCCTCGGGCGCGCCGCGCCCGCCGGCCACGGTGGAGAACCGCACGAACACGTCGGTCCGCTTCCCCACGGGCTCGAAGACCCGGGCGCGGGTGTAGCGGGTGACGTCGGCCGTCACCGTGAAGTGGCCGTGGGCCCCCGAGCCCCGCGCGTGCACGACCCGCTCGGGGATGCGCTCGCGGTTGAACCGCGCCAGCTTCTCGAGGAGGTGCTGGTCCTGGAGGAGCACCGGGCCTCCCGGACCCGCGGTCTGCGACCGCTGGTTGTCGGCAACGGGTGCGCCGGACTCGGTGGTCAGGGTGGGTCGTCCCATGAGGCCTCCCGGGGGACGGGCCGTGGCGTGAGCCAGGCGTCGGGCGATGACGTTAGAACTATTCTTATCTGAGAATCCCTCGACGTCAACCCCGCCCGCAGGTGGTCGGTAGCATGCGCACCGTGGCCCTGCCGCAGGCGCCCCCGACCGAGCTCGACCTCGAGCCCTACCGGCGGGAGCTGACGGCGTACTGCTACCGGATGCTGGGGTCCGGGTTCGAGGCGGAGGACGCCGTCCAGGAGGCCATGGTCCGCGCCTGGCGCAACCTCGACCGGTTCGAGGGGCGCTCCGCCGTGCGCACGTGGCTGTACCGCATCGCCACCAACGTCTGCATCGACATGCAGCGCCAGGTCCAGCGGCGCGCCCGGCCGATGGAGCTCGGGCCCTCCTCGCCGCCGGACGAGTCCCACCTGCGCGCCACCCTGCCCGAGGCCACGTGGGTGGGCCCCCTCCCGGACGCCCTGGGCGCGCCGGCGCACGCCGACCCGGCGGAGCTCGCCGAGTACCGGGAGTCGGTGCGGCTCGCCTTCGTCGCCGCCCTGCAGCACCTGCCGGCCCGCCAGCGGGCGGCGCTGGTGCTCTGCGAGGTCCTGCGGTGGGAGGCGGCGGAGGTGGCCGAGCTGCTCGACACCACGGTGGCCGCCGTCAACAGCGCGCTCCAGCGGGCGCGGCGCACCATGCGCGCCGTGCAGGAGGCGGGCGCCGTCGAGCCGCTGGACCCCGCCGACGCCCTCCTGCTGGAGCGGTACGTGGCGGCCTTCGAGCGCTACGACGTCGACGGCCTGGTGGCCCTGCTGCGGGAGGACGCGGTGCAGTCCATGCCGCCGTTCGAGCTCTGGCTCCGCGGTGCGGCGGACATAGGCCGGTGGATGCTCGAGCCCACTCCGAGCGGGTGCCGGGGCTCGCGCCTGCTGCCGGCGGCGGCCAACGGGTGCCCCGCCTTCGGCCAGTACCGGCCCGACCCCGCCGGCGGGCACGCCCCGTGGGCCGTCCAGGTGCTCGAGATCTCGGGCGGGCAGATCGTGGAGATGACCTTCTTCCTCGACCTCATGGAGCCGGCGCGGCTGTTCCCCCAGCACGGCCTCCCCACCCACCTCGACCCCTGACCGGCCGGGGCCGGCGCGGTGGGGGGCCGATGAGATCCGCCGGCGCCCGCCGTCGGACTGGTTGACACCCGGCGAGGCGCCGGGACGGACACCCCGGCGAGGCGCCGGGACGAGAGGAGGAGGACCGACATGCTGCACCGAGACAAGGCGCCGGAGGGCGCTCCCTGCTGGGCCGACCTGTGGACCTCGGACGTGGAGGGCAGCCGCCGCTTCTACGCCGACCTGTTCGGGTGGGAGGCGCAGGAGCCCAGCGCCGAGTTCGGCGGCTACTTCATGTTCCACCGCGACGGCGTCCCGGTGGCCGGGGCCATGGGCGACATGGGCGACATGCCGGCCGACGACTCGTGGAAGGTCTTCCTGGCCACCGACGACATCGCCCGCACCGTCCGGGAGGCGGAGGCCGCCGGGGCCATGGTGGCCGCCCCGCCCGTGCCGATCGCCGATCTCGGCGTCCAGGCGGTGATGGTCGACCCCACCGGGGCGCGGGTGGGGGCGTGGCAGGCGGGCACGTTCCCGGGCTTCACCGTGCTCGGGGAACACGGCGCGCCGAGCTGGAGCGAGCTGCACACCCGCGACTACCCCGCGGCCCTCGACTTCTACCGCACCGTGTTCCGCTGGCAGACGCAGGTGGTGGGCGACGACGACCACTTCCGCTACTCGGTGATGCGGGACCCGTCCGGCGACGGCGAGCTGGCCGGGATCATGGACGCCGCCGGCTTCCTCCCGCCGGACCAGGGTGCCCAGTGGTCCGTGTACTGGGAGGTGGACGACGTGGCGGCCAGCGTGGCGAGGGTGCGCGAGCTCGGCGGCGGCGTGGTGATGGAGCCGGAGGACACCCCCTACGGCACGCTGGCGTCCGTGGCCGACCCGGCGGGCGCGGCGTTCAAGCTGCGCACGGGACCGTCGTGAGCGGTCCCGGCGGCCGCCGGGCGCGCCGGTCCCGGCGGCGCGCCCGGTAGACCGGGGGCATGCACACGCGCACGCTCGGGCAGGATCTCGTCGTCTCGGCCCAGGGACTGGGCTGCATGGGGATGAGCGAGTTCTACGGCCCGCATGACGATGCGGCGTCGATCGCCACCATCCACCGCGCCCTCGAGCTCGGGGTGACCTTCTTCGACACGGCCGACATGTACGGCCCGTTCACCAACGAGGAGCTGGTGGGGAGGGCCCTGGCCGGCCGCCGGGACGGCGTGGTGCTGGCGACCAAGTTCGGCAACGAACGCGCCCCCGACGGCACGAGGCTGGGCGTCAACGGTCGCCCCGAGTACGTCCGAGCCGCGTGCGACGCGTCGCTCCGGAGGCTCGGTGTGGACCACGTGGACCTCTACTACCAGCACCGGGTGGACCCGGCCACGCCCATCGAGGACACCGTGGGGGCCATGGCCGGGCTGGTGGCGGCGGGCAAGGTCCGGCACCTGGGGTTGAGCGAGGCGGCGCCGGAGACGGTCCGGCGGGCACACGCGGTCCACCCGATCACCGCGCTGCAGACCGAGTGGTCGCTGTGGACCCGCGACCCGGAGACCGACGGCGTCCTGGCCACCGTCCGCGAGCTGGGGATCGGGTTCGTGGCCTACTCGCCGCTCGGCCGCGGCTTCCTCACGGGTGCCATCCGCCGTCCCGAGGATCTCGCCGAGGACGACTTCCGCCGCCACAACCCCCGGTTCCAGGGCGAGAACTTCGGGAGGAACCTGGATCTGGTCGACCGGGTCCGGGCGATCGCCGAGGCCAGGGGGGTGACCCCGGCACAGCTCGCCCTGGCCTGGGTCCTGGCACGGGGGGACGACGTGGTGCCGATCCCCGGGACCAAGCGCCGGCGCCTCCTGGAGGAGAACGTGGCCGCCGCCGACATCACGTTCACCGCCGCCGAGCTGGCGCAGATCGACGAGGTGCTCCCGCCGGGCGCCGGCGCCGGCGACCGCTACGCGGACATGGCCCCGCTGCACCGTTGACCGGGCGGCGGCGCCGGCATTGACCCGGCGCGCCGGCGGCGACGCTACGCTGGCGGCCGCGAGAGCAGCGGTTCTCGTCTGCCGACCCAGGTGGGCACGGTGAGGGGGGGGAACCGGAGGAAGGGTGCAGGCGTCCGGGAGCCGGGCCGGCGAGGATGGGCGTGCGGCGCGGGTGCTGGCCGACGCCATCACCCCCGGCCGCCACGACACCACGCTGCACTTCCCCGGGGAGCGGCGGACGGCGACGCTCGGCGAGCTGTGGGAGGCGGGGCGGCCGGTGGCCGGCTGGCTGGCCGCCCGGGGCACACCGCCGGTGGCCATGGTCCTCTCCAACACCCTGGCCTGCGCCACCGTGCTGGTGGGGGCGATCGCCGCCGGCGCCCACGTGGTCTCCGTCCCGCCGCCGCTGCGGGTGGTGGACTCGGTGGACTACGCCCGGTTCCTGTCCAGGGCGTGCGCGACGAGCGGTGCCACCGCGCTGGTGGTTGACGCCAGCTACGTGTCCCGGCTCCCGCCACTGCCCGAGGTCACGTACTCCTCGTACGACGAGGTCCTCCGGGCCCGGATCAAGGGTCGCCGCCACCCGGCGGACTTCGTGCTCACCCAGTACACCGCTGGGGCGACCGGCGAGCCCAAGGGCGTGGTCCTCGGCCAGGACCGGATCCTCGCCGGCGTGGACGGCGTGGTGGGGCGGCTGGGGCCCGAGCCCGGCGACGGGCTGTGCTCGTGGTTCCCGCTGTCGCACGCCATGGGGCTGGTGGGGATGTTCCTCGCCGCGCTCGTGGGCACCGGCCCGGACTGGGCGGACGGCGGCGACGTGGTGCTGCTCACCCCGGAGATGTTCCGGCGCCGCCCGGAGGTGTGGCTGGAGGCGTGCTCGGCCTACCGGTCGACCATCACCGCCAGCGCCCCGAACTTCGGGTTCGAGCTGGCCACCAGGCAGCGACCGGCGCGACCGGTGGACCTGTCGAGGATCCGGGCGTGCCTCACCGGGTCCGAGCCGATCCGGGCCCGGACCCTGGTGGACTTCGCTGCCGCGTTCCGCGCCTCCGGCCTGGCTGCCGGGTCCATCTGCCCCGTCTACGGCGCCAGCGAGTGCTCGCTGGTGACGGCCGCGGTGCCCGGCCGGGGCTGGGGCGTCCTCACGGCCGACCCGGCCGCGCTGGCCGCCGGGCGCGTGGTGCCGGACGCGGTGGGTACGCCGGTGGTGTCGTCCGGCCGGCCCGTCCCGGGGTGCCGGGTGGCGGTGGAGGGCGCGGGGGAGGTGGGGGAGATCGTGGTCGCCGGGTCCTCGGTGGCCGAGCGGTACGTCGACGGCGCCCCCGTCACGCGGCCCGACGGCTGGCTGCCCACCGGCGACGTCGGCTTCATGGCCGGCGGGGATCTCTACGTCCTCGGGCGGCTCGAGGACATGCTCGAGGTCGGCGGGACCCGTGTCTACGCGGTCGACCTCGAGAACCGGGTCGGGGCGCTCGAGGGCGTCCGGACGGGGCGGGTGTCGGCCACCGGCACCCGCGAGGGCGGGCTCTACGTGGTGGCCGAAGTGGGCGGGAGCGGCCCATCGGCCGCCCTGGCCGGGGCCGTGCGCGGCCTGGTGCGCGAGCGGACCGGCCTGGACGCGCAGGTGGTGCTGGTGGAGCGTGGCCGGCTGCCGCTCGACCTCGGCGGCAAGGTGCAGCGCCACCGGGTGCGGGCGTCGCTCGACGACGGGACCCTGGGGCCGGGCGACCGGCAGGGGTAGCATCGGCCCCGGTCGGCGCGTGCACGTGGCGACTGCGGGAGGGCGGCGATGCCGAAGGGGTTCAGGAACTTCCTGATGCAGGGCGACGTGGTGGTGGTGGCCGTCGGCCTCGTGGTGGCGCTGGCCTTCAGCACGCTGATCAAGGCGTTCACCGACAGCATCGTCACCCCGCTGGTGAACTCGGCCGCCGGGAGCTCGTCGTCCGGCACCAGCCTCGGCTGGACCCTCAACGGCCAGCGGATCGACGTCGGCGCCTTCGTCTCGGCGATCGTCTACTTCGTGATCTTCATGGGTGTCATCTACGCGGTCATCGTGGTGCCGTACCGCGCGTACATGAAGCGCCGGGGGAAGACAGTCTTCGGCGACCCGGCGCCCACGAGGACGTGCCCGAGCTGCCTGTCGGACGACCTGCCGCTGGGCGCCAGCCGCTGCCGCCACTGCACGGCGGAGGTGCCACCGCCGGCCTGAGGTGCCGCCACTCGCCTGACGTGCTGCGGCCCGCCTGACGTGCCGGACGGCACGGCCCGCCGGGCAGCCCGGTCCGGGACCCATACTCGCGGGGGCGTGCGGGTAAGGTCTCCGCGCACGCCGGATCCGGGGACGCGGACCGGGACCGGTGGCGGACGGTGGACATTGGCGGCAGGGGAGCGGCGCCGGCGCCCGCACCGCTCGGTGCAGGCACCGCGCGCCCGTGGCAGGTGAGGCACAGGTCGGATGGACCCCACGGAGAGCGGCGGCACGGCGCCGCGGAGGGCAGGCATCGACCTGGCCGCAGTGCCCGAGAGCGTGCGCGCCGCGAGGGCCTTCATGGCGTCCATGCTCGACGTCTGGAGCTGTGACGACATGGACCGGGTGGTCGAGCTCCTGACCAGCGAGATCGTGTCCAACGCGGTCCGCCACGCCAGCGGCCCGATCCGGGTGGAGGCCGCGCTGGGGGACGACGGCTCCCTGCGGGTCGCGGCCACCGACGACCACCCCGCCGCCCCGGCACTGCGGGACGCCGACCCGGAGGCCGAGGGCGGCAGGGGCATCCGGCTGGTGCAGCGCCTGGCCCGGCGCTGGGGGGTGGAGACCGCCGACGGGCACAAGCTCGTCTGGTTCGAGACCACCGTGGCCCACCGGCCCAGGGCACCGTCGCGGTCCCTGCCGTCCCCCGCGGGCTGAGCCCGCCACCCGGGTGCCGCGGCGCCGGCACGGAGACGGTCTACCCGGCGCCGGACCCGGCCCGGACGGCGCGGACGGCGCGGGCCGGGTGGTGGCGTGGCCCGGTGGTAGGTTCCGCCGGGGAGGCACCGTGAGGACGCTGGACTGGCAGGACCCCAACCGCTTCGCCCAGCAGCTCTTCCGGCCGCTGCCCCGGCGCTACGACGCCCTGGCGGAGATCCTCTCCATGGGCCAGAACGCCCGGTGGCGCAGGGCCATGGTGGACCGGGTGCTCCCCGCCCGCCCGGCGCTGGTGCTCGACGTGGCTTCGGGCACGGCCGGGGTGGCCGTCCAGATCGCCCGCCGGTCGGGTGCCCGCGTGGTGGGCGTGGACCTCACCGAGGCGATGCTGCGGGAGGGCGGGCGCAACGTCGCCGGGGCCGGCCTCCAGGACCGCGTGCGACTGGCGGCCGGCCGGGCCGAGGAGCTGCCCTTCCCCGACGCCACGTTCGACGCGCTCACCTTCACCTACCTCCTCCGCTACGTGGAGGACCCCGCCGCCACCCTCCGGGAGCTGGCTCGGGTGGTCAAGCCGGGGGCGCCCGTGGCCAGCCTCGACTTCCTCGTCCCGCCCCACCCCTTCTGGCGCTGTTGGTGGTGGGCGTACACCCGGCTCGTCCTGCCGGTGGGCGGGCTCGCCGGTGGAGGCAGGGACTGGTACGAGGTGGGGAGGTTCCTCGGGCCCAACATCTCGGCGCACTACCGCCGGCACCCGGTGGCCTCGCTGGTGGCGGACTGGGAGCGGGCGGGGTTGGTGGACGTGCGGACCAGCGCCATGAGCCTGGGTGGCGGCCTCGTGATGTGGGGTCGGCGCGCCGGTGGATGAGCCGCCCGGCGCCCCCCCGGGCGGCCCGGGGGTGCACCGCGCAGCCTTCTACGCGGCCGGCCCGGGGGCGTGGCGCGAGTGGTGGACGCTCCTCCATCCGCCCTACACCGCCTGGCACCTGTCGTACGTGGTGATCGGCGCGTGCCTGGCCCCGGTGGTGAACGCCACCGTCCTGGTCGCCACGGTGCTGGCCTTCTTCCTGGCCGTCGGCGTGGCCGCCCACGCGCTGGACGAGCTCCACGGGCGGCCCCTGGGGACCGGCATCCCCGGGCCCGCGCTCGTGGCAGC
>JBOGGH010000041.1:0-10919 GCA_050743905.1 Acidimicrobiales bacterium | reverse complement strand
GGCGTGCCCACGGCCAGGATCTCGGCGGCGACCTCGTGGCCGGCCGCCGCGCCGTCCGGGAGCTCCTGGCGGCCGGCCGCCGTCCGGTGCGGCGCCTGTGGCTCGCCGAGGGCCTGGACCCGTCCCCCCAGCTCGACGAGATCGAGGCCCTCGCCACCCGCGCCCGGGTCCGGGTGGAGACCGTGCCCAGGGCCCGGCTCGAGGCCGAGGCCGGCACCGAGGCGCCGCAGGGCGTGCTGGCCACGGCCCGTCCCGTGGAGCCGGTGCCGGTGGAGGAGCTGTGCGGGGGCGACGGGGCCACTGCTCCGTTCCTCCTCGTGGTGTGCGGCGTGACCGACCCGCGCAACCTCGGCGCGCTCCTCCGCAGCGCCGAGTGCGCCGGGGTGACCGGGGTGGTCCTCCCCCGGCACCGCGCCGCCCGGCTCTCGCCGACGGTGGCCAAGGTGGCGTCCGGGGCGGTGGAGCACCTGGCCTTCGCCGTGGCCGGCGGCATCCCCACCGCCCTGCGGACCCTCACCGGCGCCGGCGTCTGGACGGTGGGCCTGGCCGGCGAGGCGAGCGCCTCCCTCTACGACCTCGCCGTTGCCGGTGGCCCGGTGGCCCTGGTGGTGGGGGGCGAGGAGCGCGGGCTCCCGCAGCTCGTCCGGCGCCGGTGCGACGAGGTGGTGGCCATCCCCCAGCACGGCGCCCTGCCCTCGCTGAACGTGGGCGTGGCCGGGGCGGTGGCGTGCTTCGAGGTCGCCCGCCGGCGGGCCGGCCCCCCCTCCTGAGCGGCCGGGCGCCCGCAGCCCCCGGGGGGCATGCTTGCACCCTGGCCCGGCGGTTGGCAGGCTGAGCCGGTGACCGGTCCCCTCCCGCCGCGCCAGCCGGAGGACTGGTCGGGCGGGCCGCCGCCGGAGGACCACATCGCCCTGGGCCGGGCCCTGGTGCTCCTGGTGGTGGGCGTGGTGGTGGGCGTCCTCTGCCTCCAGGCGGGGGCACGGTCCCCGGCCACGCCGGGCGCCACAGCGGGCGGCGCGACCACGACCACGACCACGGCGCCCCCGAGCAGCAGCACCACCACCACGGCCGCCGCCCCCAGCCCCACAGTGAAGGTGCTGGTGGCCAACGCCGGCGCCGTGAACGGTGCCGCGGGGTTCTTCACGTCCGAGCTCCACGGCGACGGCTGGACCACGCTGACACCCACGAACGCCACACCGGTGACGGCGTCCGGCGTCTACTACGCCACAGGCCAGCAGGCGTCGGCCGGCACCGTCGCCTCGGACGTGGGCCTCCCCGCCTCGGCCGTGCACCCCATCGCCACAGCGCCGCCGGTGCAGGGCCTGACAGGCGTGGGCGTGCTGCTGGTGGTGGGGCCGGACCTGTCGTCCAAGGTGTCCTCGGGCGGGACAGCCGGGTCGTCCACAGGGTCCGCCACGTCCACGGGCTAGGCGCCGCCGTGCCCGACCTGCCGGCGGTGCTGGCGCCCCTGGGGCGCCGTCCCGGGCGCGCCGCCCTCTTCCTCGACTTCGACGGCACCCTGGCGCCCATCGTGCCGGACCCCGTCACGGCCCGGCCGCTGCCCGGGGTGCCGGGGGTGCTGGCCGCCCTGGCGGCGCGGTTCGCCCTGGTGGCGGTGGTCTCCGGCCGCCCGGTGGCGTTCCTGGCCGAGGTGCTCGGCCGTCCCGCCGGCGTCCACCTGGCTGGCCTCTACGGCATGGAGGTCGCCGGCCCGGGGGCCGAGCCGCGGACCACGGAGGCGGTGGCGGCCTGGCGGCCGGTGGTGGAGGACGCCACCGTCCGGGCCGCCGCGGCCGCCCCCGCCGGCGTGGAGATCGAGGCCAAGGGCCTCACCGTCACCCTCCACTGGCGGGGCCGGCCCGAGGCCGAGCCGTGGGCACGGCGGTTCGCCGGGGACGAGGCGGCCCGTACCGGGCTGGAGGCGCAGCCGGGCCGGATGGCCCTGGAGCTGCGGCCGCCGGTGGCGGCGGACAAGGGCACGGTGGTGCGGGACCTGGCGCCCGGCCACGACGCCGCGGCGTGCTTTGGCGACGACCTGGGGGACCTGCCGGCCTTCCACGCCCTGGACGAGCTGGCGGCGGGGGGGATGGCGGTCGCCCGGGTGGCGGTGGTGGACCCGGAGAGCCCGCCCGAGGTGGCGGCGGCCGCCGACCTGCTGGTGGAGGGGCCGGCCCGGGCGGTGGCGCTGCTCGAGCGGCTGGCGCGAGGGGGCTGAGGCCGGGGCGGCAGGCGTTCAGCCCAGCCGGTCGTTCAGCCCAGCCGGTCGGCGGCGGCGAGCTGGTCGGCGAACCAGTGGGCGGCGGTCCGCCCCAGGATCGTGGAGCGGAGCGCCGACGCCCGGGCCGAGCGCTCCCTGGCCTCCATGCCGAGCGCCACGTCCAGCGCCTGCGCCGTCTCCAGCAGGTCGAAGGGGTTGGTCCCCACCGCCGGCTCGTGGAGCTCCTCCCACGCGCCGGCCTCGCGGGAGAGGACCAGCACGCCGTCGACGGCGTTCACGAGCGGGCCCTCCTTGGCCACCAGGTTCATGCCGTCGCGCACCGGGTTCACCAGCAGCACGTCGTAGCGGGTGAGGGCGGCCACCGAGCGGTCGCGGTCGTCCGCCACGTCCAGCACCACCGGGGTCCAGTGGGCCGTGGCCCAGGCCTCGTTGATCCTCGCCGCCGCGTGCTCCACCTCGGCGCGGTAGGCGAGGTACTCGGCCAGCCCCTCGCGCGAGGGGTAGGCCAGCGCCAGGAAGACCACTTTTTCCCGCCACGCCGGGCGGGTCTCGAGCAGCTCCTCGAACGCCCAGAACCCCCGGAGGATGTTCTTGGACAGCTCCACGCGGTCCACCCGCACCACCAGCTTCCGGTCGCCCACCAGCCGGTCGAGCTCGGCACGGGCCGCGGCCACCGCGGGGGACGCCGCCTCCGCGGTGATGGCCTCCGGGTCCGGGCCGAGCGGGGAGGCGAACGTGGCCGGGGGCCCGGCCACCCCGGCGAGGGCGGCCAGCCCGGGGTCCTGGTAGGCGGCGCGGAACGCCGCCTCCCACCGGGCGGTGTGGAACCCGCAGGCCCCGAACCCCGCCATCCCGGCCAGCAGCTCCCCGGCGGCGGTGCCGGGCAGGGTGCGCAGGACGCAGGGGTCGGCGAACGGGGTGTGGCTGAAGTGGACCGTGCGGAGGTCCGGGCGCGCCTTGGCCAGCGCCGCCCCCACCAGCGAGAGGTGGTAGTCCTGGACGAGGACGGCCGCCCCCTCGCCGGCCTCGGCCGCCACCGCCTCGGCGAAGCGCTCGTTCAGGTGGCGGTAGGCGTCCCAGGCCTCGAGCCAGTGGCGGTCGAAGCGCGGCCGGCGGGGAAGGTCGTAGAGGTGGTGGTGGCAGAACCAGAGCGTGGCGTTCGAGACCACGTCGTAGGCCATGCGGTACTCGTCCGGGTCCGGGTCGACCGTGACGATGCGCAGGCCGTGCTCGGCCATGAGGCCCTCGGCCGCCGCCAGCCGGTCGGCCTCGCTCATGGAGGCGGCCACCCACGTGGTGCCCGTGCCCAGCAGCAGCGGGCGCAGCGTGCCGGCCAGGCCGCCGCCGGTCCCGGCAGGAGCGGGGCGGTCGTCGTCGTCGAGCTGGAACGAGAGCGGCCCCCGGTTGGACACCACGACCACGTCCTTCACCCCGGGCACCCGGGCCACGCTAGCGGTCGTGCGGCAACGGGCGGGGCACCGGGCCGCTCACCGGCTCGCCCACCGCGCCGCCCGCCCGCCCGTTCCCTACGGGGGCCCGGCGTCCTCCGGTGGCCGGAGCCCGGCCCGGTCCAGGGCGGCCCGCAGCACGTCGACCGCCTGGGGCCGCAGCTCCTCGAGCGGCCGGTTGCGGTGCACCCGCACGCCCAGGTCCACCTGGGCCACCGCTCCCACGCCGTGCCGTGCCGCCACGTCCACGAGCAGCGCCAGCTCCACGCCGTAGCCGTCGGCCAGCTCCACCTTCTCCAGCACCGCCCGGGGCGCCGCCGTCTCGCCGGCCAGGGGCTGGCGGACCCCGGCCAGGTGGGGGAAGAGGACCTCGATGAGGGGCCGGGCCATCAGCTCGGTCACCCGGCCGCCCCCCGTCGGCCGGCCGTGCAGCGGCCGGGCGTAGAAGCCCTTCACCAGGGCCACGTCCTCCTCCACGAGCAGCGGCCCCAGCAGGCCGGCCACGAACGCCTCCGAGGTGTTCTCCACGTCCGCGTCCAGGAACGCCACCAGGTCCCCGGCGGAGGCCTCCAGCCCGGCCCGCATGGCCTGGCCCTTGCCGCCGCCGCCCGTGAGGGACAGGACCCGGGCCCCGGCGCGGCGGGCGGCGTCGGCGGTGCCGTCGGCGGAGGAGTCGTCCACCACCAGCACCTCGTCCACCAGCCCGGAGCCCCCGGCCGCCGCCACGTGGGGCCCGGCCACGGCCCGTACCACGTCGCCGACCGTGCGGGCCTCGTCACGCGAGGGGATGCAGACGGTCACCGTCCGGCCGCGCTTGGCCGCCAGCAGGCGCCCGGTGGGGAACGCCGAGCGGTGGAAGGTGCGGGGACCCTGGGTCACCGCCCGATCTTCCCCCATCGGCGGGGGCCCGGGCGCACGCCGGCCCCGGCGGGCCCCAACGGCATGCCATTGACGCGGCGCCGCCGATCGATCACCATGGAGGGATCATCCAGAGCGGCTGAGGGACGGGCCCAGTGACGCCGCGGCAACCAGTGCCACCTCGCAGCCCGCCGTCGATCGGGCGGCAGGAGGCGCACCAGGTGCCAATGCCCGACCGATGAGGAGGACCGTCATGGACCACGTCACCGGGCTGCGCTGTCGCGAGTGCGGCCGGGAGTTCCCAGCAGAGGCCCTGCACGTCTGCGACTTCTGCTTTGGCCCCCTGGAGGTCGTCTACGACTACGAGGCGATCGCCGCCGCCGTGAGCCGGGAGCGGGTGGCCGCCGGGCCCCGGTCGATCTGGCGCTACCACCACCTCCTCCCCGTCCACGACGAGGCGCCGGTGGACCTGGGCGCCGGGCTCACCCCGCTGGTGCGGGCCGAGCGGCTCGCCGCCGAGCTGGGGCTGGGCGAGCTGTGGATCAAGGACGACACCGCCAACCCGACCGGCTCCTTCAAGGACCGGGTGGTCTCGGTGGCCCTCACCAAGGCCCGCCAGCTCGGCTTCAAGGTGGCGGCCTGCGCCTCCACCGGGAACCTGGCCAACTCGGTGGCCGCCCACGCCGCCCGGGCCGGGATGGCGTCGGTGGTGCTCATCCCCCACGACCTGGAGGCGGCGAAGATCACCATGACCGCCGTCTACGGCGGCACGGTGGTGGCCGTGGAGGGGAGCTACGACGACGTCAACCGCCTCTGCGCCGAGCTCGCCAGCGAGCACCCGAGCTGGGCCTTCGTGAACGTCAACGTGCGCACCTACTACGCCGAGGGCTCCAAGACCCTGGCCTTCGAGATCGCCGAGCAGCTCGGGTGGCAGGCGCCGGACCACGTGGTCGTGCCGATCGCCTCCGGCAGCCAGCTCACCAAGGTGGCCAAGGGGTTCGCCGAGCTGGGGAAGGTGGGGCTCCTGGAGGAGGCCCCGGCCGTCCGGGTCTCCGGGGCCCAGGCCGCCGGGTGCTCGCCGGTGGCCACCGCCTTCGCCGAGGGCACCGACGTGGTCCGCCCGGTCAAGCCGTCCACCATCGCCAAGTCGCTGTCGATCGGCAACCCGGCGGACGGGTGGTACGCGCTGCAGGCCATCCGCGAGTCCGGGGGGTCCTGCGCCGCCGTGACCGACGACGAGATCGTGGAGGGGATCCGGCTCCTGGCGCGGACCGAGGGCATCTTCGCCGAGACGGCGGGCGGGGTGACGATCGCCACCCTGGCCAAGCTGGCCGCCTCGGGCGCCGTGCGGCGCGACGAGCGGGTGGTGGCGCTGGTCACCGGGCACGGGCTGAAGACGGTGGAGGCGCTGGCCCCCACCGTGGGGCCCACCGTGACCATCGACCCCACGATCGACGCCTTCGACGCCGCCGTGGCGCTCGACCACGACGTCCCGGCATGACCCCCCACCGTCCCCACCCCCACCGTCCCCACCGTCCCCACGCCCACGAGGAGCCCCACCGATGACCGTGTCCGTCCGCATCCCCACCCAGCTCCGCACCCTGACCGGCGGCGCCGGGCAGGTCGAGGCCGGGGGCGCCACCGTGGGCGACGTCCTGAAGGCGCTGGACTCGGCCCACCCGGGCCTGGGCGAGCGGCTCTTCGACGAGGCCGGCGAGCTGCGGCGGTTCGTGAACGTCTTCCTGGCCGACGAGGACGTCCGGTTCATGGAGGGCCTGGCCACGCCGGTGGCCGACGGCCAGACCCTCTCGATCGTGCCGGCGGTGGCCGGCGGCTGAGCCCGCGGTTCGCCCGTCCGTCCCGCCGCCGCGACCCCCGCGCAGTTGCGCGCGGCCGGCCGGCGTGGTTTGCTGTTGGCACTCGATGAACGAGAGTGCTAACGGTCCGGATAGCATGTCCGGCAGGAAGGGGCCGGCGAGGCGCCGGTCGACCAACGGAGGTACGTCCACATGCCCAAGCTGATCGCCTTCGACGAGGACGCCCGGAGGGCCCTCGAGACCGGCATGAACAAGCTGGCCGACGCGGTCCGGGTGACGCTCGGCCCCCGGGGCCGCAACGTGGTGCTCGACAAGAAGTGGGGCGCCCCGACCATCACCAACGACGGCGTGTCCATCGCCAAGGAGATCGAGCTCGAGGACCCCTACGAGAAGATCGGGGCCGAGCTGGTCAAGGAGGTGGCCAAGAAGACCGACGACGTGGCCGGTGACGGCACCACCACGGCCACCGTCCTGGCCTGGGCCATGGTCCACGAGGGCCTGCGCAACGTGGCCGCCGGCGCCAACCCGATGTCCCTGAAGAAGGGCATCGAGACCGGCGTCGAGGAGGCGGTGAACGCCATCCACGGCATCGCCAAGGAGACCGACTCCAAGGAGCAGATCGCCCAGGTGGCCTCGATCTCGGCCGCCGACTCGGAGATCGGCGGGATGATCGCCGAGGCCATCGACAAGGTGGGCAAGGACGGGGTGATCACCGTCGAGGAGTCGCAGACCTTCGGGATGGACATGGACCTGGTGGAGGGGATGCGCTTCGACAAGGGTTACATCTCCCCCTACTTCGTCACCGACCCCGAGCGCATGGAGGCCGTCCTGGAGGACGCCTACGTGCTCCTCGTGGGCTCCAAGATCACCGCCGTACGGGACCTGCTGCCGCTGCTGGAGAAGGTCATGCAGTCGGCCCGGCCGCTGGTGATCGTGGCCGAGGACGTGGAGGGCGAGGCCCTGGCCACGCTCGTGGTCAACAAGATCCGCGGCACCTTCAAGAGCGTGGCCGTGAAGGCCCCGGGCTTCGGCGAGCGGCGCAAGGCGATGCTCCAGGACATCGCCATCCTCACCGGCGGCCAGGTGGTCACCGAGGAGGTCGGCCTCAAGCTGGAGAACGTCGGCGTGGACCTGCTGGGACGGGCCCGCAAGGTGGTGGTCACCAAGGACGAGACCACCGTCGTGGAGGGCGCCGGCGAGGACAGCGACATCAAGGGCCGGATCAACCAGATCAAGGCGGAGATCGAGAACACGGACTCCGACTACGACCGGGAGAAGCTCCAGGAGCGGCTGGCCAAGCTGTCCGGCGGCGTGGCCGTGATCAAGGTGGGCGCGGCCACCGAGGTGGAGCTGAAGGAGAAGAAGCACCGGATCGAGGACGCCGTCTCCACCACCAAGGCGGCCATCGAGGAGGGCGTGGTGCCCGGCGGCGGCGTGGCCCTGCTCCGTGCCCAGGTGGGCATCCTGTCCCGCGCCGAGAAGCTCGACGGCGACGAGGCCACCGGGGCGCGCATCGTGGCCCGGTCGGTCGAGGAGCCGCTCAAGCAGATCGCCGTCAACGCCGGCCTCGAGGGTGGCGTGATCGTGGAGAAGGTGCGCAACCTGAAGGGGGCCGAGGGGCTCAACGCCGCCACCGGGGAGTACGGGGACCTGTTCAAGGCGGGCGTCATCGACGCCGCCAAGGTGACCCGCTCGGCGCTGCAGAACGCCGCCTCGATCGCCGCGCTGTTCCTGACCACCGAGGCGGTCATCGTGGACAAGCCCGAGGACAGCGCCCCGGCGATGCCCGGCGGCGGGATGGACGACTTCTAGGACGTCGTCCGGGCCCGCGGGCCCGTCCGTGACCGTTGACCGAGGGGCGCCTGCGGGCGTCCCTCGGTCGCGCCCGCCGCGCAACGGCGGTGTCCCTTCCGCGCGCCGGGCCGCCGGTCGAGCGCCCGATCGGTTGCAATGCCCATGAAAGCAATGACGCCAGGCACGAGGTGTACCGCGCCGCGCGATCGCCCGGCGCGGCACCCCTCTCCGCGTCCCCGGCACGCGGCCCGTAGGCTGGGTCCGTGCACGAGGATCCGGACCCTGCCGCGCCCGTGGAGCCGTCCGTGGGCCTGGGCGTGCTCCACCTCTTCTGCCGGGCGCCCGGCGCGGTGGACGCCGACCGCTGCTGCGCCGCCGAGGAGGCCGCCCGAAAGGAGGGCTGCCAGGTGGTGGCGGCCGCCATGCTCGGCCACCGGGCGGACGTGGGCCTCGTGGTGCTGGGCGCCGACCTCTGGCGGCTCCGGGCGTTCCAGACCGAGATCCAGGCGGCCGGGCTCCAGCCCACGGCGTCCTACGTCTCGCTCACCGAGCTCTCGGAGTACGCGGCCGGCCTCCCCGAGGAGATGCGCCAGGCGCGCCTCTTCCCCCGGCTGCCCCCCGAGGGCAAGCCGTCTTTCTGCTTCTACCCGATGTCGAAGCGCCGGTCCGCCGAGGCCAACTGGTACGCGCTCGGGTTCGAGGAGCGCAAGGCGCTGATGGTGGGCCACGGCGCGGTGGGCCGCCGCTACCGCGGCCGGATCCTCCAGCTCATCACCGGCTCCACCGGCCTGGACGACTGGGAGTGGGGGGTGACCCTCTTCGGTGTGCACCCGGACGACCTGAAGGCGTGCGTCTACGAGATGCGGTTCGACGAGGCCTCCGCCCGCTACGCCGAGTTCGGGCCCTTCTACACCGGGATGGTGGCCACCCTCCCCGAGGTCCTGGCACGGGCGGTCCCGGGGCCGGCCCGGTGAGCGACCCACTTGCCCCGCAGGAGGCCCTGGAGGCATTGCGGGACGGGCTCCGGCGCCTGGGGCGGGTGGTGGTGGCCTTCAGCGGCGGGGCCGACTCCGCCTTCCTGGCCTGGGTGGCCCGGGACACCCTGGGCCCGGCCGGCGCGCTCTGCGTCACCGCGGTGTCGCCCTCGCTCGGCCCGGCCGAGGAGGCCGACTGCCGGGCGCTGGCCCAGGAGTGGGGCCTGCGGTGGGTGGGCGTGGCGACGGCGGAGATGGACGACCCGGCCTACGTGGCCAACGGCGCCGACCGCTGCGGCCGGTGCAAGACCGCCCTCATGGACGTGCTGGCGCCGCTCGCCCGACGCGAGGAGGCCACCGTGGTGCTGGGCGTGAACCTGGACGACCTGGGCGACCACCGGCCCGGCCAGGAGGCCTCGGCCTCGCTCGGCGCGCGGTTCCCGCTGGTGGAGGCCGGCTTCACCAAGGCCGCCGTCCGGGACTGCTCGCGGCGGCTCGGCCTGCGGACCTGGGACAAGCCAGCGGCGGCCTGCCTGGCCTCCCGCATCCCCTACGGCACGCCCGTGACCCTGGAGCGCCTCGGCTCGGTGGCCCGGGCGGAGGCGGCGCTGCGGGCCCTCGGGTTCGCCGACCTGCGCGTGCGGCACCACGGCGACGTGGCCCGGGTGGAGGTGCCCGAGGCCGACCTCCCGCTGGCCGTGGAGCGGCGCCGGGAGGTGGTGGCGGCGGTGCGCGCCGCCGGCTACGCCTTCGTGGCCCTCGACCTCGAGGGCTTCCGGTCGGGGAGCCTCAACCGCGTGCTGGCCGGGGCCCCGCCGGTGGCCGCCGGCCCCGCACCGTCCGCAGCGCCGGACGGTGCGCCGCGCCTCGCGCCGGCGTGGAGCGAGCGGTGATCCAGGTGCGGGTGAAGCTCACGTTCCCCGAGGGGCTGGTGCGGGTGCCGGTGCTGGCCCGCATGGTCCGCCGGTTCGACGTGGAGCCCAACATCCGCCGAGCCAACGTGGAGGACCGGGAGGGGTGGATCGTCTGCGAGATCGACGGCGCCCCCGGTGCCGTGGAGGCGGCCCTGGACTGGCTGCGCGGCGAGGGGGTCCAGGTGGACCTGCTGGGGGACGTCCTCGAGGGGTGACCGGCCGGCCCCGGCGGCGAGCGTCAGGCGAGGTCGGCGGCCAGCAGCGAGTACACGTACATGTCGCGCCGCTCGCCCCCCACCGCCTGCCAGCTCCGCAGCAGCCCCTCGCAGCGGTAGCCGGCGCCCTCGGCGGTGCGCACCGACGGCACGTTCCAGGGCTCCACGTGGAGCTGGAGGCGCGGGATGCCGAGGTCGCGCAGCGCCCACCCGCTGAGCGACCGCAGCGCGTGGCGGGCCGTGCCGCGCCCCCTGGCCGAGGGCACCACCCAGTAGCCGACCGTCGCCCGGCCCTGGTCCACCTCGTCCAGCCACATGCCGATCGACCCCACGCCCCGGTCGCCGTCGGCCTCGGCCACCACGAACGAGTAGGCGTGGCCGTCCCGCAGGTGGTGCCGCTGGCGGTCCACGAAGGCCCCGGCCTCCGGGGCGCCGCCTCCGGCCGCCACCGAGGAGACCAGTGGGATGACCGGGTCGGTGCCGGCCTCCACCACCATCGGCACGTCGCGGGCCTCGAAGCCCCGGAGCCGGTAGGGCCCGGCGTCCAGGCGGGGGAGGCGGTCGGCCGTGCCGCCCCTCGACCGGCGGTCGGCCTCCACGCGGGCGGCCGCGCCGCCGTCCTCGTCCCGGGCTGTGCCGTCCTGGCCCCGGGCGGTGCCGTCCGGTCGCGCCACGCCCCGC
>JBOGGH010000040.1:0-11047 GCA_050743905.1 Acidimicrobiales bacterium | reverse complement strand
GCCCGCCGCCGCGCCGGCCGTCGCCCCGCACGTCCCCCCGCACGTCGGCCGCGGCCTGGGCGGCCGGCGGCCCGATGGTCAGGCCGGCCGAGTCCTGGGCCCCCACCTTGTACCCCGAGCCCTGCTCGAGGGAGACGGTGACCGCCTGCTGGGTGGCCGGGGCGGCGTTCGGGTAGCCCTCCTGGGCCTGCCACTGGGCCAGGGCGAACTGGGTCTGCTGGTTGAAGTAGTCCGTCATGGGGCCCGGGTAGTCGCCGGCCGCTGTCAGGATCTTCTTCAGTTGCAGCACGTCCTGGCCCTCGTCGCCGAGGGTGAGGGACCGGAAGAACCGCACTGTGCCCTGCTCGGCGACGGCCGGCCGCCCGTTCAGGGCGAAGAGCCGCTTGTCCGGCTGGACGGTGGAGCCGTCCGTGGCTGTCACCGTGCTCACCAGCCCGGAGCCGCTCGCCGTCACGTTGCGGATCTGCTTGCGGGCGAGGGTGCCGGACAATGACACCGTGTCCTGCAGGGTGCGGGTCTGCACCTTGCCGAACACGATGACCTCGCCCTGTTTGGCGCCGCTGCCGCCGCTGGTGGCGACGAGCCCCACGGCCACGCCGGCCGCCGCCAGGGCCAGCACGGCCACGCCGGCGACGATCTTCCTGTTGCGCGTCATCGATGGTCCCCCCAGCTATCCGGACAGCGACGTGCCCTGCTCGGCCTTGGCGGCGCACGCCTGCAGGTCCGGGCTGGACAGCAGGCTCTGGCCGGGCGGCGGTTGGTACTGCGACACGTCGCCGCTGCCCCCGCTGAAGGAGAAGAGCAACCCCTTCTGGTTGGGCGTGGGCTCCGGGATCTTCCAACCCCGGGAGATCATGCAGGTGCGCCAGCGCAGGTAGGCCTTGTTCTCCTTCTTCACCTGGCTGGGGGTGAGGTTGTCCTGCGCCGACTGGGCGGCCTTGACCGCCTGGAGGATGTTGCTCTTGGCGGCGCAGGTGGCGAGCGCCTTGAGGTAGGCGGGGTTGTTGGCGGGAGAATTCGGATCGCTCGCGTTGGGGATGCCGATGAAGCTCTGGCCCATGCCCGTCAGGCACGACTGGAAGACGCCGATGGCCGAGAAGAGGGCGGTGGTGGGGTCCTGCTTGGCCAGCGGGATCGTCGTCGCTCCGGACGCCCCGCCGGCCCCGCCGTGCAGGCCGCCCGTGGGGAGGTCGGCCTTCGGGATCTGGCCGGAGGCCACCAGGGTCGGCCCGGCGCTCTGCGCCCCGCCGCCGCACCCGGAGGCCAGCAGCCCCCCGGCGCAGAGCGAGGCGAGGGCGAGCAGCCACCCGCGACGACGCCGGCTCCGCCTCCGGCCTACCCCCTGGAGCACGCGCTACTTATAGCTCATCTTCTGCGGGAACGCGCCATCGCCTCCGCCGGGCGGTGCCTGCCACCAGCGGCGATAGCATCCCACGGCGATGGCACGGGCCTACGAGGTGGACGCGGTGGAGCGCAAGTGGCAGGCGCGCTGGGCCGACGAGGGCACCTACCAGGTGGACAACGACGACCCGCGCCCGCCCTTCTACGCCCTGTGCATGTACCCGTACCCGTCCGGCCCGGCCCACCAGGGCCACGTGCGCAACTACACCTTCGGCGACCTGGTGGTCCGCTACCAGACCATGCAGGGGCGGGCCGTGCTCTCGCCGCTGGGCTTCGACTCGTTCGGCCTGCCGGCCGAGAACGCGGCGATCCGCACCGGCACCCACCCCCGCGAGTTCACGGACGCCCGCATCGCCGAGCTGCGCGAGTCCATCACCCGGCTCGGCGCCGTGTACGACTGGCGCCGCGAGGTCCGCAGCCACCACCCGTCCTACATCCGCTGGAACCAGGTCATCTTCGAGCGGCTGCTCGCCGCCGGCCTGGCCTACCGCGACAGCGCGCCGGTCAACTGGTGCCCGGGGTGCCAGACCGTGCTGGCCAACGAGCAGGTCCTGCCCGACGGGACCTGCGAGCGCTCGGGCGACGTGGTGGTCACCCGGGACCTCGAGCAGTGGTTCCTGCGCATCACCCGCTACGCCGACGAGCTGCTGGAGGGGCTGGACGAGCTGGAGTGGCCGGAGCGGGTCAAGGCCATGCAGCGCAACTGGATAGGCCGTTCCGAGGGTGCCGAGCTTGACCTTCCGGTGGTGGGCCGCGACGGCGGCGACGGCCGGCCGGCCCTCACCCTCCGCGTGTTCACCACCCGGCCGGACACCGGCTTCGGCATGACCTACGCCGTGGTGGCGCCGGAGCACCCGCTGGTGGACGAGCTCACCACCCCCGAGCACCGCGCCGGGGTGGAGGAGCTGCGCAGCCTGGTGGCGGGGGAGAGCGAGCTGGAGCGCACGGCGTCGGCCGACGGCCGCATGGCGCTGGACAAGCGCGGCGCCCCGACCGGCAGCTCGGTGGTCAACCCGTTCGACGGCCGGGCCATCCCGGTCTACGTGGCCGACTACGTGCTCATGGGCTACGGCACCGGGGCCATCATGGCCGTCCCGGCCGAGGACGAGCGGGACTGGGCGTTCGCCCGGGCGCACGACCTCCCGGTGGTGCGCACGGTGCAGCCGCCGGAGGGGTGGGACGAGCAGGGCGGCGGCGCGTACACGGGCGACGGCGTGAAGGTCAACAGCGGGTTCCTCGACGGGCTCGACATCGCCACGGCCAAGGCCCGGGCCATCGACTTCCTCGAGGCCGAGGGACGGGGCACCCGCACCGTCAACTACCGCCTGCGGGACTGGCTGGTGTCCCGCCAGCGGTACTGGGGCTGCCCCATCCCCATCGTCTACTGCCCGGACCACGGCGCCGTGCCGGTGCCCGAGGACCAGCTCCCGGTGCTGGCGCCGGACGACGTGGCGTTCGAGCCCACCGGCCGCTCGCCGCTCGCCTCCCACGAGGGCTTCCTCCACACCACCTGCCCCACCTGCGGCGGCCCGGCCGAGCGCGAGACGGACACGATGGACACCTTCGTGGACTCGAGCTGGTACTTCCTCCGGTTCTGCGACCCCACCAACACCGAGGCCCCGTTCGACCCGGCAGCGGCGCGGCACTGGATGCCGGTGGACCAGTACGTGGGCGGCATAGAGCACGCCATCCTCCACCTCCTCTACGCCCGCTTCTACACGCGGGCGCTGGTCGACGTGGGCTTGGCGCCGGGGCTCGGGCGCGAGCCGTTCCGCCGGCTCTTCACCCAGGGGATGATCCGCATGGACGGGTCCAAGATGTCCAAGTCCAAGGGCAACCTGGTGGCCCCGGCCACGTACTACGAGACCGTGGGCGCCGACGGCCTGCGGCTCTTCCACCTCTTTGTGGGGCCGCCGGCGGACGACGTGGACTGGACGGACCAGACCGACCAGGTGATCGACGGGTGCGGGCGGTTCCTCGACCGCCTCTGGCGCCTGGCCGACCCGGAGGCCGCCGCCACCGCCATGGCCGAGGCCGGGACGGCGCCCCGGGACGGCGAGCGCACGGACGGGGACACGGCCGTGCTCCGGGACACCCACCGCACCATCCAGCACGTGGGCGACGACCTGGAGCGGTGGTCGTACAACACGGCGGTGGCCCGCTGCATGGAGCTCGTGAACCTGCTCCAGCGCTACGTGCGCGCCGGGGACGGCCCCCACGCCGGGGTCCTGGCCGAGGCCTGCGACGCGCTGCTGCTGCTGCTGGCGCCCATGGCCCCCCACGTGACGGCCGAGCTCTGGGAGCGCCGGCACCCCGACCTCGAGCCGGTGCACGCGCAGGCGTGGCCGCCGTTCGACCCGGCGCTAGCGGCCGAGGAGACGGTCACCCTGGTGGTGCAGGTGAACGGCAAGGTCAGGGACCGCCTCGAGGTGGACCCCTCCATCGACGAGGAGAGCGCACGCGACGCGGCGCTCGCCTCGCCCAAGGTGCGCCACGCGGTCGACGGGCGCGAGCCGCGCCGGGTGGTGGTCCGGCCGCCGCGCCTCGTCAACGTGGTGGTCTGAGGGCCGGGGCGGCGCGGCGGGCGCGGCTCAGCCTTCGCGGCTCAGCCGTCGCGGAAGGCGGCCAGCAGCGCCCGCCACCGGTCCGGCTCCACCGTGTAGGGCATGTAGAAGCTGAACCGGTCCACCAGCCCGTCGAACCGCTCCCGCAGCCGGGCCGGCACCTCCTCCATCGGGCAGACCACGGCGAAGGCGTCGAGGATGTCGTCGGTGACCAGCTCGCCCATGGCCTTCCACTCGCCCCGCTTGGACAGCGTGTTCAGCTCGGCCTGGAGGTCGCCCCAGCCGTGCAGCTCCAGCACCGGCCGGTACCCGGGCGTGGAGCCGTAGAAGGCGATCTGCTCCTTCACCGCCCTGGCCGCCCGGGCCGTCTCCTCCTCCGTGGCGCCGGTCACCACGAACCCGGGGTAGGAGACGGTGAGGTCGGCGCGACCCTTGCCGGCCTTGGCCGCGCCCCGCTCCAAGGCGGGCAGGGTGACCTCGCGCAGGTAGCGCTCGGTGGTGAAGGCGTGGACCAGCAGCCCGTCGCCCACCTCGCCGGCCACCTCGGTCATGAGCTGGCCCACGCCGGCCAGCAGGATCGGCGGGTTGCCGTGCGGGTTGGGCCCCGGGCTGAAGAACGGGGTCATCAGGGTGTGGGTGTAGAACTCGCCCCGGAAGGCCAGCTTCCCCCCGGTGGCCCAGCTCTCCCAGACGGCCCGGACGGCCAGGATCAGCTCGCGCATGCGGGGGGCCGGGTGCGACCAGGGCATGGAGTAGCGCTTGGTGACGTGCGGCTTGATCTGCGACCCCAGCCCCAGGACGAAGCGGCCGCCGGAGAGCTCCTGGAGGTCGTTGGCCAGCATGGCCAGCGTCATGGGGTTGCGGGCAAAGGCCACGGCGATGCCGGTGGCCAGGGTGATCCGCTCGGTGGCCCCGGCGGCCACGGCCAGGGGGAGGAACGGGTCGTGGGAGGTCTCGGTGGACCAGACGCCGTCGAACCCGATGACCTCGGCCTCGCGCGCCGCGTCCGCGATCCCGCCCGCGCTGAACCCCAGGCCCCCGTCGATCTGCACCGGCGCACCCTACCAGCGCGCCGTCGCGGCTCCCCGGGGGCACCGGCGCCGCGAGCCGGGCGCCCGGTGCGGCCTTCCGCTACCGCTCCTCGCCGCGGAGGAACCGCTCCAGCTCGGCGGCCAGCTCCTCACCGGAGGGCAGCTCCTCCACGCCGAGCGCGTTGCCCTCCGAGGCGTCGATGCTCTCCTCCAGCTTGCGCACCATGGCCGTGTGCTCGGCGTTGCCGGCGATCAGCTCGTCCACCTGCCGGCGGGTGCTGTCCGCCGCGCCGCGCAGGACGGACGAGTCCAGCGACAGCCCGGCTACCCCGGCCAGCCCCTCCACCAGCGCCGCGCTGGCCTCCGGGAACGGCATGGCCGCCACGTAGTGGGGGACCCGCGCCCAGAGGCTGACCACGTCCATCCCGGCCTCGCCGAAGCCCAGCTCCAGGGCGGCCTGCACCCCCGCCGGGACCTCCAGCTCCCCCTGGACCACGCCCACGCGGGTGACCAGCTCGGCGGAGGACGGCGGCGCGGTGGCGGCGAGCTTCACCGGCCGCGTGTGCGGCGCCGGTGCCGGGAAGGCGCCCAGGCCCACCACCATGCGCACCCGCCACCGGGCGGACAGCCCCACCACGGCGTCCACGAACTCGCGCCAGTGGAAGTCCGGCTCGGGGCCCACGAGGTAGAGCACGTCCGCGCCGGCCCGGTCGTGGCCGTGGCGGATCTCGATGCGGGGCCAGGTGAGCTCGGTGGTCACGCCGTCCACGATGCGGGCGATCGGCCGCCGGGCCCTCTGGTCCAGGAAGTGGTCGCCGTCGAACGTGGCCACCGGCTCGCTGGGCGGCTCGGTGACGAGGGCGGTGACCGCGGTGCCGGCGCCGAGGCCGGCGTCCACCCACCCCTCGAGGGCGGCGACGAGCACGGGATCGTGGAGCGCCGGCTCCCGGTGGATCTCGTAGGACGGGGCCTCCCGCTCCCGGTCCGGGCTCACCGGGCCTCCAGGGTGCCGGCGGCCAGGCGGGTCAGCCGGCCCACGATCCCGGGGAACGCCTCCACGCTGCCCTGGTCCCCGGCACCGGCCCCGGCCACGTAGCGGGCGTGGACGCCCTGGAGGATGCAGGCCAGCTTCCAGTAGCCGAAGGCCGTGAAGTACCCCACCTCGCCCACGTCCCGTCCCGAGGTGGTGGCGTAGCGCTCGAGCACCTGCGCCCGGGTGGCGAACCCCGGCGCCGCGGTGGGGGCGGCCGTGCCCAGCAGCGGCTCGTCGTCCTCCCCGGTCCAGTAGACCATCAGCAGGCCCACGTCGGCCATGGGGTCGCCGAGGGTGCAGATCTCCCAGTCGAGCACGGCGGCCACCTGGCCGCCGGCGTCCAGCACCACGTTGTCCAGCCGGTAGTCGCCGTGCACCACCGCGGTGGCGCGCTGCTCGGGGACGCCGGCGGCGAGCGCCGCGCCCACCTCCTCCATGAGGGGTCCGTGGTCCTGGTCCGGCCCGCCCGTGCGCCGGTACTGCTCGGACCACCGGCGGAGCTGGCGGCTCACGTAGCCCTGATGGCGGCCGAGATCCCCGAGGCCCGCCGCGTCCACGTCCACGGCGTGCAGGGCGGCCAGGGTGTCGGCCATGTGGTCGCCGATGCGGCGCCGGACCTCCACCGGGAAGGCGGCCTCCGCCGCGGCGCGGTCGCGCACCACGGCGCCCTCCACGAACGCCATCACGTAGAAGGGCGCGCCCGTCACCCACTCGTCGGTGCAGAGCCCGTAGGTGGCGGGGACGGGGACCGGGGTGGGGCCGAGGGCCGAGAGCACGCGGTGCTCGCGGGCCATGTCGTGGGCGGTGGGCAGCACGTGGCCGAGCGGCGGCCGGCGGAGGGCCCAGGCGCGGCCGGCGGCGTCCGTCACCCGGTAGGTGAGGTTCGAGCGGCCCCCGGCCACCAGCGTGAAGGCGAGGGGCGGCTCCGTCCCGGGCACGTGCTCGGCGAACCACGCCGTCACCGGGGCGGGCTCGATCCCGGCCGGTGCCGGCCGGGCTGCCCCTGTCCGGGATGCTCCGGGCCGGGCTGCCCCTGTCCGGGCCGGTGCCGCGCCGCCGGGCGGGCCGGCGGTGGGGGCGTCTGCGGTCGGGGCCATGTGCTCCGACGCTACCTGGTCCCGGCTCGCCGCCGTCCCTGCCAGGCACGGCGCACGGCGGTTCCCGATAGGGTCGTGGCCGATGACCGACGTGACCGACGCCACGTTCCAGGACGCCGTCCTGGCGCGGTCGGCGACCGTGCCGGTGGTGGTGGACCTGTGGGCGCCGTGGTGCGGCCCCTGCAAGACGCTGGGGCCCATCCTCGAGCGCGTGGTCGGCGCCACCGGGGGGGCGGTGGAGCTGGTCAAGGTCAACGTGGACGAGAACCCCGAGGTGGGGACTATCTTCCAGGTGCAGTCGATCCCCGCCGTCTACGCGCTGCGGGACGGGAAGGTGGTGGACGGCTTCATCGGGGCGCTGCCCGAGGCCCAGGTGGCCGAGTTCGTGGCGCGCCTCGCCCCGCCGCCGAGCGAGGCGGACCAGTTGGTGGCCGCGGGGGACGAGCCGTCCCTCCGCAAGGCGCTCGAGCTGCAGCCGGACCACCCCGGGGCGGTGGCCGGCCTGGCGCGCCTGCTGGTGGACCAGGGCGACCCGGAGGGCGCCCTGGCGCTGCTGGCCCGCGTGCCCGAGACGGCGGAGATCCGCTCGCTGGCCGCGGCGGCGCGGCTGGCCGGGCAGGAGGTCTCCGTGGGGTCGGACGTGGAGACCCTGCTGGACGCCCTGCTCGAGCGGGTGCGCGACGACGAGCCGGCCCGCCAGGAGTTCCTGGACGTGCTGGAGACCCTGGGCCCCGAGGATCCACGGACGGCGCGCTACCGCAAGGCGCTGTCGGCCCGGCTCTTCTGACGCCGGTCCGGCCGGTGCACCTCGACCTCGGCGGGCGCCGCTTCCACCTGGTCCACCGCGCGCTGGTGATGGGCGTGCTCAACCGCACCCCGGACTCCTTCTACGACCGCGGCGCCACCTACGAGCTGGACGCGCTGCTGGCGCGGGCCGAGCGGCTGGTCGCCGAGGGGGCCGACCTCCTGGACGTGGGCGGGGTGAAGGCCGGTCCCGGCCCGGAGGTGACCGAGGAGGAGGAGCTGGACCGCGTGGTGCCGGCGCTGGCGGCGCTGGCCGAGCGGTTTGACGTGCCGCTTTCGGTCGACACGTGGCGGGCCGGCGTGGCCCGCGCCGCCTACGCCGTGGGGGCGGTGGTGGGCAACGACATCAGCGGCTTCGCCGACCCGGAGTACCTGCCGGCGGCGGCGGCGGCGGGGGCGGCGGTGGTGGCCACCCACATCCGGCTGGTGCCGCGGGTCCGCGACCCCGACCCCCGCTACCACGACGTGGTGGCGGACGTGGCGCGGTTCCTGGAGGACCGGGCGGCCCGGGCGCGGGCGGCGGGGATCCCGGCGGAGCGGATCGTGCTGGACGCGGGGCTCGACCTGGGGAAGACGGCGGAGCAGTCGCTCGTGCTGCTGCGGGCGTCCGGGCGCCTGGCCGACCTCGGCTACCCACTGCTGCTCTCGGCCTCCAACAAGACGTTCTTGGGCGTACTGCTCGACCTCGAGATCGGGGAACGCCGCGAGGCGTCGCTGGCCGCGGCGGCGCTGGGCATCACCCTCGGCTGCCGGCTCCTGCGCGTGCACGACGTGGCCGGCACGTGCCGCGTCCGCGACGCCGTGGCCGACCTGCTGGAGGCGGCGTGAGCCCGCCCCCCCCGCCACCCCCGGCTCCGCCGCCCCCGCCACCGCCCGCCGGGACCGAGGCGGCCCCGGTCTACCTGGTGCGGGGGGACAACGCCTCGCTGGTGGCCCAGGAGGCGCGGGCGCTGCTCGACCGCCTGGTGGAGGGCCGCGACCCGGCGCTGGTGGTGGAGGAGCACGGCGGGTCGTCGATCGAGGAGCTGGACGTGGGCGCGGTGGTGGACGCCTGCACCACGCCCCCCTTCCTCGTGGACCGGCGGGTGGTGGTGGTCCGTGATGCCGGCCGGCTCAACGCCGCCGACGCCGCCCGCCTGGTGACCGCCCTGGAGGATCCCGTGCCCTCGATCACCCTGGTGCTCGTGGGGGGTGGCGGGACCGTGCCGCAGGCCCTGGTGAAGGCGGTGAACGCCCGCGGCACCGTGGTGGACGCGGCCGCCGGCACCGGGCGCGACCGGGCGCGGTGGCTCGGGGAGCACCTGCGCGGCGCGCCGGTCCGCCTGAGCCCGGCGGCGGCCAAGCGCCTCGGCGACCACCTGGGCGAGGATCTCGGCCGCCTGGCCGGGGTCCTCCAGACCCTCGCCGTCGCCTACGGCGAGGGCTCCACCGTGGGCGAGGAGGAGCTGGTGCCCTTCCTCGGGGAGGCCGGCTCGGTGCCCCCCTGGGACCTCACCGACGCCGTCGACGCCGGCGATCCGGCCGCCGCGCTGGCCACCCTCCACCGGATGACCGACGCCGGCGGGCGCTCGGCACCGGAGATCGTCGCCGTGCTGCACCGGCACGTCTCGCAGATGCTCCGGCTCGACGGCGCCGGGGTGGGCACGGGCGAGGAGGCCGCCGAGCTGCTCGGGGTGCGCAGCGCCTTCGTGGCCAAGAAGGCCCTGGCGCAGGCCAACCGCCTGGGGAGCGACCGCGTGGCGCAGGCCCTCACCCTCGTGGCCGACGCCGACCTGGACGTGAAGGGCCGCTCCGGGCTGCCGCCCGAGGTGGTGCTGGAGGTGCTGGTGGCCCGGCTGAGCCGGCTGTCCAGGGTGCGGGCGCCGACCGGCCGCCGCTGAGCGGTCCCGGCTGGGCGCGGCTGCCCGGCGGTGCCGCTGCTACTCGGCGGCCTCGGCCTCGACGGCGGCCACCCGGCGCATCAGGCGGGACTTGCGGTTGGCCGCCTGGTTCTTGTGGATCACGCCCTTGGCCGCCGCCTTGTCGATCCGCCGCACCGCCGCCCGGAGCGCCTCCGCGCTGTCCCCGCCGCCGGCCTCGGCTTCCACGACGGCCGCCTTGGTGCGGGTGCGCAGCTCCGAGCGGACCGACTTGTTGCGGATGCGCCGGCGCTCGTTCTGCCGGTTGCGCTTGATCTGGCTGCGGATGTTGGCCACGGACCGTCCTCGACGTTGGTGTGCGGTGGTCGGGCGGGCCGGAGCCCGCCCGCAGGCGGCGGGCGTGAGCCCGCGCCGAAGCGGAGGTGAAGCGTAGCAGGCTACGTGGCCCGCGGGTCCGGCGGCGGCGACGGGGCCTGGACCGGCGGCGGCGGCTGGATCGGGGTTGGCGGCGGCCCCTGCGGGTAGCCGGGCACCGGCGGCGGGGGTCCCGGAACCGGAGCCGGGGGCTGCGGGCCGGGCCACGAGGGCACCGGGGGCACCGGCGGCGGGGGCCCTTGGCTCGGAGCCTGCGGCACCACGGGGCCGAGCCTCGGGTCGGCCGTCCCCCACAGGTGCTCGGGGATGGTGGCCATCAGCAGCGCCGTCCGGGCCCGCTCGGCCCGCCGCCGCCGGCGCCTCGACAGGGACACCAGGAGCACCACGGCCACCGTCACCACCAGCAGGACGGCGATCCCCACGGCCACCACCACGGCGCCGGAGCTCGCCGCCTCGCCGGACAGCGACTGCTGGTCGAGGGAGGCGGGTCGGGTGCCGAACATGGCCGCGAGCAGCGCGGCGCCGTACGACCGGCTGCCGGCGCCGCGGACGGTGATCCGCAGCCGCTGGAAGCTGCCGGGCAGCGTGCGCCAGACCACGGCGGCCGCGCCGCGGGCCTGGGCCTGGAGGCCGGCCGGGGACGAGGCCGACCGGTCGGCGGTCACCGCCACGGTGGTCCGGGCGCCTGTGGAGGTGAAGGTGACGTCGGCGTTGCCGTAGCCGGCCTGCTCGAGCTGGGACTGGGTGTGCAGCAGGCCGGTCACGAACCCGCACCCGCCCGCTGCCACCACCGCCAGGAGCAGCGCCGCCGCGGCGACGGCGCGCCGCCGGGGGCGAAGCCGCGCCCTCCCGGCCGCCGTCCCCGCTGCCGGTAGCCCTCGCC
>JBOGGH010000039.1:0-11087 GCA_050743905.1 Acidimicrobiales bacterium | reverse complement strand
GGGGTCTGCGGGCGGCCGTGTCCCTGCCCCTCGCCGCGCCGGTGCCGGTGGCCGCCGGGTCGGTCCCGTGAGGGTGCTCGTGGTGGAGGACTCGGCCTCCCTGGCCGACGTGATCGTGGAGGGCCTCCGCGACCAGGGGATGGCGGTGGACGTGGCCTACGACGGGCGGGACGCCGTGGCCAAGCTGGAGCTGAACCCGTACCACGTGGTGGTCCTGGACCGCGACCTCCCCGGCGTCCACGGCGACACGATCTGCCGGATGATCGTGGACGGCGAGCGCCCGGCGATGGTGCTCATGCTCACGGCGTCGGGGACCGCCGACGACCGGGTGACCGGCCTGGCCATGGGGGCGGACGACTACCTGCCCAAGCCCTTCCACTTCCCCGAGCTCGTCTTGCGGATCCGGGCCCTCGCCCGGCGCCAGCCGGAGGCCCGGGCCCGCGTCCTGCGGGCCGGCGACCTCGAGCTCGACCCTCGGCGGCACCTGGTCACCCGGGGCGGCCGGCGCGTGGACCTCTCGGTCAAGGAGTTCGGCGTCCTGGAGGCCCTGCTCCGCGCCGGGGAGGGCGTGCTCAGCGCCGAGGACCTCCTGGAGCAGGTCTGGGACGAGCACGTGGACCCGTTCACCAACACGGTCCTGGTCACCATCAGCCGGCTCCGGCGCAAGCTGGGCACCCCCTCCGCCATCGAGACCGTCCCCAACGTCGGGTACCGGATGGCGCCGGCGGGCACGGGGAGCCCGGCCGCCGTCCCGGTCAGGTGACCGGGTGCTGGCCCTGCCACGAGCCGTCCACGTAGCGGGTGGAGACCGGGCGGATCTCCACGTGGCCCCAGGACGCGGACGGGGCCCTGCCCGCCCACTCGATCGCCGCGTCCAGGTCGGGCACCTCGATGACGAAGGTCCCGCCGAGCCGCTCCTTCGTGTCGGCGAACGGGCCGTCCTGGACCACGAGCTCGCCGCCGGCGAGGGTGACCGTGGTGGTCGCGTCCGACTGCTGGAGCACCTCGGCGCTGGCGAGCACGCCGGCGTCGTCCAGCGCCTTCGCGTAGGCCTGGAAGGCGCGCATCCCCGCCTCCAGGGCTTCCGGGCCGAGCTCCTCTGCCGTCTTCTCCTGGTAGTGGAGGAGGAGGGTAGCGAACAGTTTCGCCGGTATCCCCACAAACGTGAGCGAACATGTGTACGCTGTAGCACGTGAAGCTCGCCGCGTGGGCACGGTCGTACGGCGTCCATCCCCAGACTGCCTATCGGTGGTTCCGCGACGGCACGATGCCAGTACCTGCACGACGGCTGGCGTCCGGCACGATCGTGGTCGAGCACGACCCGGTGGCCACGGCCCGCGGCCGGACCGTCGCCTATTGCCGGGTGAGCTCCCACGACCAGCGAGACGATCTCGAGCGGCAAGCCGGCCGCGTGAGCCTGTGGGCGAGCGAGCACGACCTCTCGGTCGACGAGGTCGTGATCGAGGTGGGTTCAGGTCTCAACGCGAAGCGCCCGCGTCTCGCCAGGCTGCTCGCCGATGCGAGCGTGACGCGGATCATCGTCGAACACCGAGACCGCTTGGCGCGCTTCGGTGTCGAGCACCTCGGAGCCGCCCTGTCGGCCCAGGGTCGCGAGATCCTCGTCGTCGACGAGGGCGAGGTGGACGACGACCTCGTACGCGACATGACCGAAGTGCTCACCTCATTCTGCGCTCGCCTCTACGGCAGGCGCGGGGCGCGCAACAGAGCGCTGCGGGCGATCACGACGGCGAAGAACAGCAAAGCTGCCTGATGCTCGTCCACCAGGCCTTCCGCTTCGAGCTCGACCCGAGCAATGAGACCCGGTCCGCGCTCTCCTCGCACTGCGGGGCGAGCAGGTACGCGTTCAACTGGGGCCTCCGACTGGTGGAGGACCAGCTCGAAGCGACGTGCACGCTGAGCGTCCTCGCGATCCGCCAGGGCGCGAGCACCGAGGAGGCGACCGCGTGGGCTCGCCAGGTCACGGGTCCGGTCCCGTGGTCGCTCCCGGCGCTGCGCAGGGAGTGGAACCGCCAGAAGTCGGCGGTCGCCCCCTGGTGGAAAGAGAACTCAAAGGAGTCCTACTCATCCGGCCTCGACGCACTCGCCAGAGCGTTGAAGAACTTCAGCGATTCGAGGCGGGGGACCCGAACCGGAGCCTCGGTCGGCTTCCCCCACAAGAAGAAGCGTTGGGCCCGCCGGAGCTGTCGATTCACCACCGGGGCCATCACCGTCGTCGACGACCGACACGTTCAGCTCCCGCGCTTGGGGTGCATCCGCACCAAGGAACCAGCCGTGAAGCTCCGTCGCCTCCTCGATCGAGGCCAGGCCCGCATCCTCTCGGCCACCGTCTCCGAAGAGGCCGGGCGGTGGTTCGTCTCCTTCACCTGCGAGGTGGAGCGCCAGGACCTGCCCGCCACCGAGCCGGCCGCAGTGGTCGGGATCGACCTCGGGGTCAAGCACCTCGCCGTGCTCTCGACCGGGGAGGTGGTCGAGAACCCCAAGGCCCTCTCCCGCTACGAGCGCCGCATGCGCCGGCTCCAGCGAGCGGCCTCCCGGCGCCAGAAGGGCTCACGACGCCGGGCCCGGACGAAGCTGCAGTTGGCCCGGTGCCACCGCAAGGTGGCCAACACCCGTCGGGATGTCCTGCACCAGCTCACGACCCGCCTCGCCACCACCTACGGCACGGTGGTGGTCGAGGACCTGCACGTGAGGGGCATGACGGCGGCACCCAGGCCGGTCGAGAACGGGAACGGGACGTACGCCCGAAACGGCGTCCGAGCCAAGGCCGGGCTCAACCGGGCCGTCTTGGACACCTCACCGGCCGAGCTCCGCCGCCAGCTGACGTACAAGCTCGCCTGGCACGGCGGCCGCCTCGTCGTGGCCGACCGGTTCTTCCCATCCTCCAAGCTCTGCTCGTCGTGTGGAGAGACGAAAGCCAAGCTCTCCCTGGCCGAGCGCTTCTACCGCTGCGAGCACTGCGGTCTCGTCATCGACCGCGACCTGAACGCAGCGCTGAACCTCGCCGCCTACGGGCGTCGAGCGCTGTCCGTCGCCGGGAGTGGCCCGGAGACACGAAACGCGCGTGGAGGGGCACACCGCCGGCTTCGGTCGGACGCCCCAGTGAAGCGCGAAGACGGCTCCGGGCAACCGGGTAGGACCGTCACCGCCTCGTCGCAAGGCGAGGCTGCCTGACCGTGCTCACGTCTGTGCACGGGTTGGGTAACGGTGTACCGCATGGCTGCCGTCCTTTCGGATCGTCTCCGGACTCTGTCACCGATATGACGATCGGGCGGGCCCGGGATCGACACCCCGCCCGCCCGGCCGGGACGCCTCCGGGGACGACCTCTGGTCCGCCCTGTGCTTCCGCCCCGGGATCTCAGGAGCCAGTAGCCGAGAGGTGCGCCGCGCCGGCCGGGCTCCCGGCGCTCCCGGCGGCACCGGCGGCACCGGCGCTCCCGGGCGGCGGCACGGCGTGGGCGGAGGCATCGACGGCCGGCCAGAGCCGCGGCGAGAGCCACCGGTAGAAGGCGCCGGCCACCGGCGGGGTGGTGTCGGTCCACATGTTGTTGCCCTGCTCGTAGGCGGGGGTGTGCACCCCGTCCGTCGCCCGCACCTGCACGCCGTCGAGGAACTCCGTGAACCTCCCCCCCGGCGAGAGCAGCCGGCCGAAGTCGAGCACGCTCACCGTGCCCGGGTGCTCCCGGGCCACCTGCCGCAGCAGGCCGTTGTAGGCCGCCCGCCGCCGCGGTGTGCTGGCGGGGTTGGGGGGGCCGGTGTCCATCACCCCGGTGTGGCCGAACTCGCCGTGACGCTCCATGGCCGCCATGGTGAGCAGGTCCAGGTGCGCCCCGTGCGCGGTGGCCAGGCCCACGAGCCGGCGGAGCTGGCCCAGCTCGTAGTGGCGGAAGGACGGACGGAGGATGTCGGTCCACTGCCCGTGCCGCAGCAGGTCCTGGGTCTCCCACATCCCGGCCAGGAACAGCACCACGTCCCCCGGGCCGAGGCCGGCCACGGTGGCCGCGTCCCGGGCCGGCCACAGTTGGGACGCCGGTTGGCTCTCGTTGCAGCCCGGGAACATGGCCGCCTGGCGTGTGGGCGCGTGGTCGGACGAGTAGGCGGCCACGGCCAGCCCGCACCCGGCGATGGCGCCCTGCACCACCGTGGTGCCCCGCGGGGCGGTGGCGATGAGGGCGACCTCGAGGACCCCCGCCGTGCTGTCCCCGAGCACGGCCACCCGGGGCGGCGGGGGCCCCTCCGGCGCGCTCGGCCAGAGAGCGGCCACGGTGCCGGTGGGTGCCACCCGGCCGGGGCGCGGCGAGCGGAAGTGCGAGGCCGGAGCGGTGGCCGAGGCCGGGACCACGGACGTGGCGAAGATCACGGCCACGGTGGCGCCGAGGCCGGCGGCGGCCGGGAACGACGCCCGGACCGAGCGCCAGAACGTGCCCGCCATGACGGGCCGCTCCACCACCACGAAGGACGCGGTGGCCACGCCCACGGTGAGCGCGAACTGCAGCGCCATGAGGGCCGGGCCGGACAGGCCCACCCTGCTCCCCGTGACGAAGACGTCCACGGGGAAGTGCCACAGGTAGACGCCGTAGGAGACGGTGCCCAGCAGGACCAGCGGGCGCAGCGAGAGGAAGCGGACGAGCGGCCCGTCGCGGAGGCAGGCGGCCGCGGCGACCAGGCCCGCCGCGGCGAGCGCGCAGAGGGCAAAGCCACCCTGGTAGGTGAGGGGCGAGGAGCCGTTCAGGGTGAGCGAGAGGGCCGCCACGCCCCCGAGCCCGGCGAGCCCCACCACGCCCAGGACGCGACGGGCCGCCGGGGTGGCGGCCGCGGGGAAGGCGGCTCCCGCCGGGAGGTGCCGGGCCGTCCTCGCCATGGTGCAGGCGAGCGCCGCGCCCACGAGCACGCACTGGGCGTGGGTGTCCGTCCCGAAGTAGAGCCGCGTGGTGCTGGCGCCGGCCCGGTAGAGCAGCGCCATCTCCACCGCAGATGCGGCGGCGCCCGCCACCGAGACCGCCAGCAGCACCCGGACGGCCCTGCCGTAGGAGCGGCAGCAGCGGAGCACGGCCAGCACCACGATCGGCCACACCAGGTAGAACTGCTCCTCGACGGCGAGCGACCACGTGTGGGTGAGCGGGGAGACGGCGCCCGTGGCCACGAAGTAGTTGCCGGCGGCGTGGATCTGCCACCAGTTCGAGAAGTAGAAGAGCGCCGAGAGGGCGTCCGTGCGGTAGCCGGGGTAGGTCCCGGCCGGCGCCAGGAAGCGGACGCAGAGCGACACCGCGATCAGCACCAGGGCCAGGCAGGGGAGCAGGCGGCGGGCGCGTCGCAGCCAGAAGGCGCCGAGGCCGATCGTGCCACGGTGGCGGGCCTCGGCCAGCAGGAGCGTGGTGATGAGGAAGCCCGACAGGACGTAGAAGACGTCCACCCCGAAGAACCCGCCCTGCAGCCACCCGAGGCCGAAGTGGAAGCCGATGACGGCCAGGACCGCCAGGGCCCGGATGCCGTCCAGGCTGGGGATATGCGCCGTCCGGGTGCCCGCCGTCCCCCCCGGCCACGTTGCCATAGCGCACCGCACCGTACCTCACGACGGACCCTCGAAGTGGACGGCATTGTCGCCCGGCGGCCCGCCAACGGGTGCGCCGTTCACCGATTGTGGTCATCGCGATTGTCCCAAGCCTCCTTGCGGGCCACGAACAGCATGGGAGCCCGACCCGCCACGGACGAGACCGCACGCACCGCAGTGCCCGGTGGACCGGAACGTGGCCCTGGTCATCGGCTCATCGGCTCCGGTTCGCTGCCTGCCAGCCCCTCGGCCGACGGGACCGCCGACTGACGGTGCACGAGGGCCAGCGCGCCACTGGCCGCCAGGAGGGCGACGGACAGGGACAGCCCGACGGCCAGCCCGGACCGTGCGTCCGACAGGAACCCGGTGAGCAGGGGGCCGAGACATTGACCGACGCCGAGGGCCATGGTGAAGACGGCGAACGCCGGACCCCACTGGCGAGCCGGCAGGGCTTGACGGATGACGGCCATGTAGGCCGCCACCACGGCAAGGAAGGACGCACCGAAGAGGGAGCCCGAGATCAGGGACACCACAGCGGCGTGATCGACCAGCGGGAGGACCGCCCCGACGCTCACGGCGCCGATCATCGTCCCCGGCGCCCGATCGGCTCGCATTCGTGCGGTGACCCGAGGCCAGAGCGCTGCGCTCACGATCGCCACGGTCCCGAGGACCACCCAGAAGACGGTCACGAGGCGTCCCGACGCGCCGTGGTCCTCGAGATAGGCAACGACGAACGTCAGGTAGGCGACGTAGCCGGCGCCGTAGAGGCAGCAGCTCACGAGGAGCACAGACAGGCGGCCACCGACCAACGCGCGATCGTCGTTCGTCCGTGGAAGGACCGGCTCGGGCGAGCATCGAAGAGCAGGCAAGCTCGCGAGAAACGCGAGCGCAGCAAGTGAAGCGAGGAGGAGCCAGCACCAACGCCATCCGTCGCTCCGGGACACTGACGACAGCAACCAGGGGATGCCGATGCCGGACACGACCAGTCCGGCTCCTACGCCCGTCGTGTACGTGGCGAGGAGTTGCACCGCCTTTCGGTGGCTGCCGTTCTCTCCGATAGCCGCAACAAGGCTCAATCCGCCAGTGAAGATCAAGGCGGCGAGGACGCCGGCAAGCGTCCGGAGCGTGAGCAGGACGGCGATCTGGCCGGTGAGGGCGGTTGCGGCCAGCACTGCGACGGTCAACCCGATCGACCACCCGAAGACGGTTCGCGTGCCGAGCCGACGGTGCAACGGGTTGGCGATGCACGCGCCGGCCAGATAGCCGAGCGCATTGGCGCCCCCGACCACCCCTGACAACCCGTAGGACCAGTGGAGCTGCGACCGCATAGCGGGCAGCAGCAAGGCGTAGGCGAAGCGTGCGAGCGCGATGCCGACCGCGGGCCCCATAGCGAGGCTCGCTGCGAGGCGGTAGGGATGGCGGACGGCTGCCGTGGAGAGCGGGTGACCCCCTCGACCGCGTGCGTGTCGTCCTGTGCCGGCGTCGAGCATGGCCGCCATCCCAATGGATCCGGGGGCGGGCAACCAGGGGCAATCGGTGAACGATCGTTCACGAATGCAGTGACCGCCGAGATCTTGGAGACTCCCGTCGCCGGCATGTAGCCTCATGACCGGTGGAGCTGCGTCACCTGCGCACGTTCTTGGCGGTTGCCGAGGAGCTGCATTTTGGAGCGGCCGCCGAGCGCCTGTTCCTCTCTGCCCCGGCGGTGACCGTCCACATCCGAGCCCTCGAGCGAGAGCTCGGCGTCTGCCTGTTCGTCCGGGGCCGCACCGTCGAGCTCACGGACGCCGGCACGGCCCTGCTGACGCACGCTCGCGACACGTTGGCCCAGGTCGATGCGACGCTCGCGGCGGTCCGTGCGTATGCAGACGGTCGATCCGGCCACCTACGCATCGGCGTCCTCTCGAACGGCGCAGGAGTGTTGACGCCTACGATCATCCAGGCGTACATGGCTGCCCATCCCGCCGTCCGGGTCGGTATCTTCCGCCTCAATTTCCACGACTACCTCCAAGCCGTCCACGACCACCGGGTCGACGTGGCGTTCGTGCGTCCCGAACCGGACGACGAACGGCTGTCGGTACTCCGGCTCGTCGCCGAACCCCGGATCGCGGTGGTGCCCGCCTACCATCCGATGGCAGGTGCGGACCGCGTAGCGGCAGACGCGATGCTCGAAGAACCCTTCGTGTCCCTCGCTGACGGTGTCCCCAGCACGTTCGCCGACTACCTTCACCTGCGATCCCTGCGTGGTGGCCTCCGTCCCCGTACGGTCGACACGGGCTGCGAGGACGTCACCGACGTGCTGGCGGCGGTAGCCGCAGGGCGCGGCGTGGCGAGTGCGGTCGAGTCGTTCCGAGGCTACGAGAACTGGCCCGGCGTGGCGTACCTGAAGATCGACGGTGCCGAGACGGCCTTCAACGTCGTGATCTCCCGCCATGGTGATCCGTCCCCCGTCGTCCGGAGCTTCCTGACGACGGTCGAGATGCTCAGCGGGTAGCTGCGGTCGATATCGCGGGCGATGCCGCCGGGCCGACGACCCGGACGTGCACTGTCGATGGAGCCGTGCGTCGGCAATGGTGGAGGCATGGAACCAACGTCAACGCTCGCCCGGCGGCTGTGGGAAGCCACCGAGCCCATCCACGCCGTGGTCTATTTCGCCGAGGAGGCCGCCGATGCTGCCCGCGCCGCAGGCTTGCGCGGGTTCTGGATGGGCTACTTCGCCGGGCGGGTCGCGCCGCTCGGGCCGGTGCCGCCTGCGGCGGTGACGGCGATGACCTTCGGGTTTGCCCCGGGCATGGTGCGCCGAGCAATACCTGACGCCTGGACCTACGCCTCGCCAGAGGCAGTCGTCGAGGCCCGGGTGGTCGGGGCCACGATGGCGCTCCGCCGTCATCTTGACGCCGAGGGCGTGCGTTCGCTGGCCGAGCTGGGTGATCTCCTCTGGACCGCGGTCGAGGGCTGCCGCTTCGAAGGTCGACCGCTCGCTGCCGGGTGGTCGGGCCTGCCACGACAAGACGACCCGCTGGCGGCGGCGTGGCTTGCCGTCACGATCCTCCGCGAGCACCGAGGTGACGGTCACGTTCTCGCGGCTGTAGCTGCCGGCCTGCGCGGCCTCGACGCAACCGTCACTCACGTCGCAACTGGCGCAATGACCCGTCAGGTCGTCCAACCAGCCAGGGGTTGGGCCGACGACGACTGGGAGCAGTCCGTGCGGCGGCTCCAGGCTCGAGGACTGCTCGATCGGGATGGCAGGTTGACGAAGTCCGGCGGCGAGCTGCGGAGACAGGTCGAGGACGTGACCGACCGCCTTGCTTCCAGCGCCGTCGAACGTGTGGGCGAGGCGGGCGTCAGACGGGCCATCGAGCTGGGCGCGCCGATCAGCCGGCTCCTCATCGACACCCGCGTGGTCCCGGTGCCGAACCCGGCCGGTGCTCCCAGGCCATGAACCACCTTCGCCCGGCGTGGGCGGGCCGGCGAGTCGTCATCGACGACCGACGAGTGGCGGCAGCCACGGCATCGCTCCACACGCGGCGTCGACGGCATCCGCCTCCGTCGGGTGCTCCCGCCCCGAGAAATAGGGGACCGGTGTCCACGCACCCATGTCCTCTGGGCCCCTGCGGAACTCCTCCAACCCGAACGTCCAGTCAGGGAGATTGAAGGTGTCGACGCAGCGATCGGCCTCGAACGTCTGGAGGCCGGACAACACGAGCAAAGACCTGTCGAGACGCGACGACGTGGTAGCGATGGTACGGGACGTGCTCCGTTGCCACGGCGCGATCGCTACCCGGGCGTCCACCAGAGCATCGCCCGAGGGCTCGCTGGCGAGCGTGGCGTTCGGCGTGCTCATGGAACGGATGGGTCGCTTTCCTGACATCAAGATGCGGGAGATCTGCGAAGCGCTCGACGTTGCCGTGGACTGCGGCCGCTGAGCGGGTCCTCGTGCAGGCCTCTCCGGTCCGGCGGGCCGTTGGTAGTGTCGCCAGCGGACATTGACCGGCAGTTGGGGGGGACCGTGACGATCGAGGGTGACACCGATCCCGGCGTGGCGTACCAGCACCTCGCCTCGTTCCACCGCTGCAGCGAGCGCATCACCGCTGCCTGGTCGGCCTTCTCGGCGCGTCGCGCCGATCGGCTCCGCCAGGGCCTCTTCGACGCCCCGGTGGAGAAGGTGGCCGAGGGCATCGTGGAGGATCTCCTCACCGGTGTCCTCGACTGGCCGCTCGCCGACGTGAACCCGCAGATCGGGCGGGCGGACTTCGTGCTGTCCCAGCTCGGCGTCAAGCACCTCGTCCTCGAGGTCAAGCGGCCCGGCTCGCTCGCCTGGCACCGGTCGGCGGTCGAGGCCGCTCTGGACCAGGCTCGGCGGTACGCGGCGGACCAGAAGGTCGGTGCGGTGGCGGTCAGCGACGGCTCGATGCTCTACGCGGCGGACGTGGTCGGCGGCGGGCTCCGCTCCCGCGTCTACGTCGACCTCGGCGGCGCGGAACCGCCGATCGACCTGTGGTGGATCTCCGTGCACGGGATCTACCGTTCCTGCCCTTCGCCGGTCACCACGCTTCCCGCCGGCCCACCCGGGCCTGCCGACGCGAGCTGCGGCCCGCCGGCCGGTGAGCTCCTCCAGCAGCGGTACCACCTGCCGGCGCGGTGCTTCGCCTACGTGGGCGTCGCGGACCAGCCGAGCACGTGGAAGCTGCCGTACCTGCTGGCCGACGGGCAGCCTGATCTCAAGCGACTGCCCAAGGCCATCCAGTCCATCCTCAGCAACTACCGGGGGGTCAAGGTGAGCATCCCCCGAGAAGCCGTGCCGGACGTCCTCGTCCGCCTGGGCCAGACCGTCTCGGCACTGGGTCGGATGCCCTGCCAGGACCCGTCCACGGCCGAGGTGTATGCCGAGACCCACGACGCGGTGGACCAGTTCGGCAGGCTCGGCGAGATCGGCTGCTGCCCGTGAGCAGGCGGCGCCGGTGGTCCGGCACGCCACGCCTCGCCCGCCTCCGCCTGCCCACGCCGCTGGCTGCCGTTCTGGCTGCCGCGCTGGCGGCCGGCGTGCTGGCCACGGCGCCCGTGGCGACCGCGGCGGCAGGCGGATCACCGGGAGGCGGCGGCCCTGCGCTCCCTGCCGTCACCGGTCCCGCCGCTCTCGTGGACACCATGGTGGGCACCGGCTCGGGACCGGTCCAGCCGGGCGCCGTCGACACCTTCCCGGGGGCGTCCATGCCGTTCGGGATGCTCCAGTGGAGCCCGGACACCTCGCCCGACCGCACCGACGGCGGCGGCTACGCCTACCAGGACCACCGGACCCTGGGCTTCAGCCTCACCCACCTGTCCGGCCCCGGCTGTCCCTACTTCGGCGACGTCCCGGTGCTGCCGGTGGCCGGTGCCGTCCCGGCCGATCCGGCCACAGCCACCGAGCCGTTCTCGCACGGCACCGAGCACGCGTCCCCCGGCCGCTACTCGGTGGACCTCGGCAGCGGCGCCTCGGCGACGTCGGTCTCCCTCGCTGTCACCGACCGCACCGGGG
>JBOGGH010000038.1:0-11209 GCA_050743905.1 Acidimicrobiales bacterium | reverse complement strand
GCCCCTGCCGGCGCTCGGCAACCAGGCGGCGCGCCAACGCGTGGGCGGGTTCGCGGCGGCGCTCTTCGAGGACCTTCCGGTCGACCGCCTCGAGGAGGTGGAGGACGAGCTGTTCCGCTTCGCCCGCACCGTGGAGACCATGCCGGCGCTCCGCTCGGCGCTCACGGACCGCGACCTGCCGGTGGCCGTCCGCCGGGGCGTGGTGGACGACCTGCTCTCGGGCAAGGTGCAGCCGGCCACGCTGCGGCTGGTGGACTTCGCCGTGGCCGGCGGCCGCGCCCGGGACATGGTGGGCACGCTCTACTGGCTGGTGGAGGCCACCGCCCAGGCCCGCGGGTGGCGGGTGGCGGTGGTGGACGCCGCCCGTGAGGTGGACGGCGACGAGCGGCGTGCGCTGGCCGAGTCCCTGGGGCGGCTGGCCGGTGCGCCGGTGGAGCTCCAGGTCAGGATGGACCCGGCCCTGCTGGCCGGGGTGCGGGTGCGCATCGGCGACCTGCAGGTGGACGCCACCGCCCGTGACCGGATCGACAGGCTCCGCGAGCACGTGGTGACCGGTGGCTGGGAGGACCGGGGCTTTGGCCCCACGCAAGGAGGGACAGGCTGATGGCAGAGCTGATGATCGACGCCGCCGAGATCACCGAGGCGCTCCGCCGCCACGTGGCCGAGTACACGCCGGCGGTGGGCGCCGAGCAGATCGGGCGGGTGGTGGAGGTGGGCGACGGGATCGCCCGCGTCTCCGGGCTCCCCGGCGCCGCCGTCAACGAGCTGTTGGAGTTCGAGGACGGGACGCTGGGCCTGGCTCTCAACCTGGACGAGGACACCATCGGCGCCGTGGTGCTGGGGGACGTGGACGCGCTCGAGGAGGAGCAGGTGGTCAAGGCCACCGGGCGCATCCTCTCGGTGCCGGTGGGGGACGCCCTGCTCGGGCGTGTGGTCAACGCGGCGGGCGAGCCGGTGGACGGCAAGGGCCCGATCGCCACGAGCGAGACCCGCCGGCTGGAGGTCCAGGCGCCGGGCATCGTGCAGCGCCAGCCGGTGGAGGAGCCGCTGCAGACCGGGATTAAGGCCATCGACGCCATGACCCCGATCGGCCGGGGCCAGCGCGAGCTGATCATCGGCGACCGCAAGACCGGCAAGACCACGGTGGCCATCGACACGATCATCAACCAGCGCGGCAAGGGCGTGAAGTGCATCTACGTGGCCATCGGCCAGAAGAACTCGTCGGTGGCCCAGACCGTCAGCACGCTCGCCTCGCACCAGGCGCTCGACTACACCGTGGTGGTGGTGGCCTCGGCGGGGGACCCGGCCCCCTACAAGTACCTGGCCCCCTACGCCGGCTGCGCCATGGGCCAGCACTGGATGGAGCAGGGCGAGGCGGCGCTGATCGTCTACGACGACCTCTCCAAGCAGGCCGAGGCCTACCGCACCATCTCGCTGCTGCTGCGCCGGCCGCCGGGGCGCGAGGCCTACCCGGGCGATGTCTTCTACCTCCACAGCCGCCTGCTGGAGCGGGCGGCCAAGCTCTCGGACGAGCGCGGCGGCGGGTCGCTCACCGCCCTGCCGATCATCGAGACCAAGGCGGGAGACATCTCCGCCTACATCCCCACCAACGTCATCTCCATCACCGACGGCCAGGTGTTCCTGGAGTCCGACCTCTTCTACGCCGGCGTGCGCCCGGCCATCAACGTCGGGAACTCGGTGAGCCGGGTGGGCGGCGCCGCGCAGGTCAAGGCCATGAAGTCGGTGGCCGGCACCCTGAAGCTGGACCTGGCGCAGTTCCGCGAGCTGGAGGCGTTCGCCACGTTCGGCTCGGAGCTGGACAAGGTGTCCCAGGCCCAGCTCGACCGGGGCTACCGCCTGACCGAGCTGCTGAAGCAGCCGCAGAACGACCCGGTGCCGGTGGAGGAGCAGGTCCTGGTGATCTACGCCGGCACCAAGGGCTGGGCCGACAGCGTGCCGGTGGAGGACGTGCGGCGGTTCGAGACCGAGCTGCGCGAGTACTTCCGCGGCAACCACGCCGAGCTGCTGGCGGCGATCCGGGACACCGGCAAGCTGCCGGACGAGGCCGAGCTGGACAAGGGCCTGCAGGCCTTCCTCGACGGGTTCGACACGGGGAAGGTCGACTGACCGGTGGCCGGCGGGCAGGAGCGCGTGCTGCGGCGACGGATCCGCAGCGTGCAGTCGACCAAGAAGATCACCAAGGCCATGGAGCTCATCGCCGCGTCCCAGATCGTGCGGGCGCAGAACCGCATGGCCGCCAACCGCCCCTACCGCGCCGGCATGGCCCGCATCGTGGTGGAGGCGGCCAAGGGTGACCCCACCGCCGCCGCCAAGCTCCTGGGGGAGCCGGAGGAGCGCCGCCGGGTGGCGCTCCTCGCCGTGGTGGCCGACCGGGGCCTCTCGGGCCCCTACAACTCCTCGGTGCTGCGGGCCACCGAGCGCCTCCTGGCCGACCTGGGCGGCGACGGCGTGGAGGCCCGGCTCTTCACGGTGGGCAAGAAGGCCCAGTCCTACTTCCGGTTCCGGAGGCAGGCGGTGGAGCGCTCGTTCCTCGGGATGAGCGAGCGCCCCGCCTTCGCCGCCGCCCGCCAGGTGGCGTCCACCGTGGCCGCGCCGTTCGTGGCCGGCGAGGTGGACCAGGTGCTCCTGGTCTCCACCCGCTACCGCTCCGCCGGCTCGCAGGTGGTGGAGACCCGCCAGCTCCTGCCGCTGCCGGACCCCGGCGCCGGTCCCGAGGCGGAGGACGGTGCGGATCCGGCGGCCGGCTACACCGAGTTCGAGCCGGACGTGGAGTCACTGCTGGCCGTGCTGGCGCCCGCCGCCGTGGAGTCGGAGATCTTCACCGCCCTGCTCGAGGGCGCGGCCTCGTTCTTCACCGCCCAGCAGCGGGCGATGGCGGCGGCCAGCGACAACGCCGACGAGCTGATCCGGACCCTGAGCCGCATCATGAACCGCGCCCGCCAGGACGCCATCACCACCGAGATCATGGAGATCGTGGGCGGAGCGGAGGCGCTCCGCCAGTCGAAGGGAGCCTGACCCCCATGACCACCACCGCACCCGAGGCCTCGGCCGCCGGGGCCCAGTCCCTCGAGGAGGGAAGGGTCGTAGCCATCGCCGGACCGGTGATCGACGTGGAGTTCCCGCCCCACGCCCTGCCGGAGATCAACCACGCCGTGGAGGTCGACCTCCGCCTGGAGGGCGCCACGGTGACCGTCACCGCCGAGGTGGCCCAGCAGATCGGCGAGGGCCGGGTGCGCTGCATCTGCATGCAGCCCACCGACGGCCTGGTCCGCGGGGCGCCGGTGCGCCAGACCGGCCGGGGCATCTCAGTGCCGGTGGGCGACGTGGTGCTGGGCCACGTCTTCAACGTCCTGGGCCGGCCGCTGGACACGGACGACATCGGCACGGTGGACGACCGCTGGGAGATCCACCGGCCGGCACCGGACTTCGACCAGCTCGAGCCGCGGGCCCAGATGTTCGAGACCGGCATCAAGGTCATCGACCTGCTGGAGCCGTACGTGCAGGGCGGCAAGATCGGCCTGTTCGGCGGGGCCGGCGTGGGCAAGACGGTGCTGATCCTGGAGATGATCAACCGGGTGGCCACCAACCACGGCGGCGTGTCGGTCTTCGCCGGCGTGGGCGAGCGGACCCGCGAGGGCACCGACCTGTGGCTCGAGATGAAGGAGTCCGGCGTCCTCGAGAAGGCGGCGCTCGTCTACGGCCAGATGGACGAGCCGCCGGGCGTCCGCCTCCGGGTGGCCCTGGCCGCCCTGACCATGGCGGAGTACTTCCGCGACGTGCAGAACCAGGACGTGCTCCTCTTCGTGGACAACATCTTCCGGTTCGTCCAGGCCGGCTCGGAGGTCTCCACCCTGCTCGGCCGGATGCCCTCGGCCGTGGGCTACCAGCCCACCCTGGCCGACGAGATGGGGGAGCTCCAGGAGCGCATCACCTCCACCCGGGGCCGGTCCATCACCTCGGTCCAGGCGGTGTACGTGCCGGCCGACGACTACACGGACCCGGCGCCGTTCACCACCTTCACCCACCTGGACGCCACCACCGAGCTCTCGCGCCAGATCGCCGCGCTGGGCATCTACCCGGCGGTGGACCCGCTGGCCTCCACCTCCAACATCCTCGCCCCCGAGGTGGTGGGCGAGCGGCACTACGCCGTGGCCCGCCAGGTGCAGGGCGTGCTCCAGCGCTACCGCGAGCTGCAGGACATCATCGCCATCCTCGGCCTCGACGAGCTCTCCGAGGAGGACCGGGTCACCGTCTCCCGGGCCCGGAAGATCCAGCGGTTCCTCTCCCAGCCCTTCAACGTGGGCGAGGTCTTCACCGGCCTGAAGGGCGTGACGGTGCCGGTGGACGAGACCGTCGAGTCGTTCGAGGCGCTGGTCCGGGGCGACCTGGACGACGTGCCCGAGCAGGCGTTCCTGAACGTGGGCGGCGCCGAGTCCGTGCTGGCCAAGGCCAGCGAGCTGAAGGCCGAGGCCGGCTGATGGCCGACGGCCTCTTCACGCTGGCGGTCGTCACCCCCGAGGAGCGGCTGGTCGAGACCACCGCGCGGGCCGCGGTGCTCCGCAGCTCGGACGGCGACCTGACCGTGCTGGACGGCCACACCCCGCTCATCACCGACGTGGTGTCCGGCGAGGTGCGGGTGGAGGCGGACGAGGGCGCCGAGGTCCGCCTGGCCGTGCACGGCGGCTTCCTCCAGGTGGAGACCGGGACAGGCGTGGCGGCGGGCGACGGTGGCCCGGGCGACGGTGGCCCGGGCGACGGTGGCCCGGGCGACGGCGAGCGCGGCACCCGGGTGACCGTCCTGGCCGGGGTGGCCGAGCGGGCCGAGCAGATCGACGTGCCGAGGGCCGAGCGCGCCCGTGACGAGGCCACCGCCCGGGTGGACGAGCTGCGGGCGGCCACCGGGCGCACCGGCGCCACGGCCGAGGCGGAGGAGGCGCCCTCCACGCCCGAGGAGGTGGAGCTGGCCCAGGCCGAGGCGGCACTGCGGCGGGCCGAGCTGCGCCTGGAGGTGGCCGCCGGGGCGTAGCCACCCGGCCGGGGCCGGGGCGGCCGGGTAACGGCCTAGGTGAACGGGATGGCGCTGTACTCGGCCAGCTTGGCCAGCGGGTGGCTGGCGTCGATCTTGCGCAGCGTGCCGGACTTGGAGCGCATCACCAGCGACTGGGTGGTGGCCCCGAAGTCGTGGTAGCGGACGCCCTGGAGGAGCTCGCCGTCGGTGATGCCGGTGGCGGCGAAGAAGCAGTTGTCCCCGCCCACGAGGTCGTCCGTGGTGAGCACGGCGTCGAGGGCGTAGCCGGCCTGCTCGGCCGCCCGGCGCTCGGCGTCGTCGCGTGGCCAGAGGCGGCCCTGGATCTCCCCGCCCATGCACTTCAGTGCCGCCGCCGCCAGCACGCCCTCGGGGGTGCCGCCGATGCCGAAGAGGACGTCGGCGCCCGCCCCGGGCCAGCCGGTGGCGATGGCGCCGGCCACGTCGCCGTCGGTGATGAGCCGGATGCGGGCGCCCGACGCCCGCACCTCGGCGATGAGGCTTTCGTGGCGGGGGCGGTCGAGGATGACCGCGGTCAGGTCGCGCACCGGCTTCCCGAGCGCCTTGGCCAGCGCGTGCAGGTTGTCGGTGGGCGGCTGGTTGACCTCCACGGCGCCGCGGCCCCTCGGGCCCACGGCGATCTTCTCCATGTACACGCAGGGGCCCGGGTCGAACATCGTGCCCCGGTCCGACACGGCGATCACGGCCAGCGCCCCGCCCCGTCCGAGGGCGGTGAGGGTGGTGCCGTCGATCGGGTCCACGGCGATGTCGGTGCGGGGCGGGGCCCCGTCGCCCATGCGCTCGCCGTTGAAGAGCATCGGCGCGTTGTCCTTCTCGCCCTCGCCGATCACCACCACGCCGTCCATGGACACGGTCTGGAGGACCACGCGCATGGCGTTCACGGCGGCGGCGTCGGCGCCCTCCTTGTCCCCCCGGCCCATCCACCGGCTGGCCGCCATCGCCGCCGCCTCGGTCACCCGGACCAGCTCCATCGCCAGGTTGCGGTCGGGTGCCTGCGGCCGGACGGGGCGCTCCACGGGGCCCGACCCTAGCGGGCGCGACGACGTCCCCCGGGCCCCCGGGGCGAACCCCCTGCTCGGCGTCGGTCCCCGGGGCGGGCCCGGCCGTGCCGCCATACTGGGGCCCGATGGACTGCTTCGTGGTGGAGCCCAACGGACCCCTCTCGGGCACGGTCAGGGCCGGCGGCGCCAAGAACTCTGCCCTCAAGCTCATGGCCGCCTGCCTGCTGGCCGAGGGCCGCCACACGCTCCGGAACGTGCCGCGGATCGTGGACGTGGACATCATGGCCGAGGTCCTCGAGGCCCTGGGCGTCGGCGTGCGCCGGCTGCCGGGCGGTGAGCTCCAGGTGGACTCGCCCCCGGCGGCCACACTGGTGCCGGAGGCCCCCTACCACCTGGTGGAGCGGATGCGGGCGTCGATCGTGGTCCTGGGCCCGCTCCTGGCCCGCTGCGGTCGCGCCCGGGTCTCCATGCCCGGCGGCGACGACTTCGGCACCCGGCCCATCGACTTCCACCTGAGCGGGCTGGCCATCATGGGCGCCCGCTTTGAGACCGCCCACGGCTACGTGGAGGGCACGGTGGAGGGCCGGACCCTGGTGGGCGGGCGGGTGGTGCTCGAGTACCCCAGCCACACGGCGACGGACAACCTCCTCATGGCGGCGGCCACGGCCAAGGGCACCACGGTGATCGAGAACGCCGCCCGGGAGCCCGAGGTCTGCGACCTGGTGCGCTTCCTCACCGCCATGGGGGCCACGGTGCGGGGGGCGGGCACCTCGCGGATCGAGGTGGAGGGCGTGGGCGAGCTGCGCCCGGCGGAGCACACGGTGGTGCCCGACCGGGTGGTGGCCGCCACCTACCTGGCGGCCGTGGGCCTGGCCGGGGGCTCGGTGGTGGTGGAGGACGCCCGCATGGACCACATGGAGATGCTGGTGCGCAAGCTGGCCGCCATGGGGGTGGCGGTCGACCAGGAGCCGGGCGGGCTGCGGGCCTCCTGCGAGGGCCGGCTCCGCTCGGTGGACGTCTCCACCCTGCCCTACCCCGGGGTGGCCACGGACTACAAGCCGTTCCTCGTCACCATGCTGGCGGTGGCCGACGGTGTGAGCATCGTGACCGAGAACCTGTTCACCGGCCGGTTCCGCTACGTGGACGAGCTCCGCCGGATGGGCGCCGACGTGCGGACCGAGGGCCACCACGCCGTGGTGCGCGGCGTCCCCCGCCTCTCGGGCGCGCCGGTGCGGGCCCCGGACATCCGGGCCGGCGCCGCGCTGGTGCTCGCCGGGCTGGTGGCCGAGGGCGTCACCGAGGTGGCCGGGGCGCGCCACGTGGACCGGGGCTACGAGGATCTGGCCGGCGCCCTGCGCTCGCTCGGGGCCCGGGTGTCGCGCCGTTGAGCGCCGTCGCGGGCGACGTGGCGTCGCTGCTCGCCGGGGCGGCCAAGGGCGACCGGGTGGCGCTGGCCCGCCTCCTCTCGGTGGTGGAGCGCGGCGGCGGGCCGGCGCGGGCCCTGGCCGCCCTGGCCTACCGCGAGCCGCCGCCGTACTCGGTGGGGGTGACCGGGGCCCCGGGGGCGGGAAAGTCCACCCTCACCGACCGCCTCATCACCGCCGCCCGGGGCGGCTGGCCGCCGGCCGGGGACCGGGACGGCACGGAGGCGGTGGACCAGGTGGCCGTGCTGGCGGTGGACCCCTCGTCGCCGTTCACCGGCGGGGCCCTGCTCGGTGACCGGGTGCGGATGCAGGGCCACGCCACGGACCCGGACGTCTTCATCCGCTCGATGGCCACCCGCGGCCACCTGGGCGGGCTGGCGCTCGCCGTCCCGGACGCCGTGCGGGTGCTCGGCGCGGCGGGGATGCCGGTGGCCGTCGTGGAGACGGTGGGCGTGGGGCAGATGGAGGTGGAGGTGGCCTCGGCCACGGACACCACGGTGGTGGTGGTGACCCCGGGATGGGGCGACTCGACGCAGGCCAACAAGGCCGGCTTGCTGGAGGTGGCCGACGTCTTCGTGGTGAACAAGGCGGACCGCCCCGGCGCCCGGGAGGCCCGGCGGGACCTCGAGCAGATGCTCGACCTCTCGGCGCCGGGCGACTGGCGGCCGCCGGTGGTGGAGACGGTGGCCGCCACCGGCGAGGGCGTGGACGCCCTGTGGGGCGAGGTGGCCCGCCACCGTGCCCACCTGCTCACCGGCGGGGCGCTGGAGCGGGCGCGGGGGGCCCGGCTGGAGCAGGAGCTGCGCCGGATCCTGCTGGCCCGGCTCCTGCGCCGGGTGGAGGAGGTGGGCTCGGGCGAGGGCTACGAGGACGTGCGTCGCGAGGTGGTCGAGGGCCGCCTCGACCCCTACCGGGCGTCGGAGCGGCTGCTGCCGCCGGCGCCGGCCGGGACCGGGGGAGATTGAGCACGTACGGTACGGTGCACGGGTGGACGGCGACCCGTTTGTGACGGTCGAGCGCCGGGCCGACGGCGTGGCGCTGGTCCGGCTCGACCGCCCGCGCGCCAACGCGCTCTCCGCCGAGGTGCTGCGCCAGCTCCGCGCCGCCGCCGAGGATCTGACCTCGGACCCGCCCGGCGCCGTGGTGGTGTGGGGCGGCCGGCGGATCTTCGCCGCCGGCGCCGACATCGTGGAGCTGGGCGAGGGCGGGCCCGAGGCGGTGGTGGCCAACTTCCACGCCGCCCTCGGCGCGCTGGCCGCCGTGCCCCGGGCGGTGATCGCCGCCGTCAACGGCTACGCCCTCGGCGGCGGGCTGGAGCTGGCGCTGGCCTGCGACCTCCGGGTGTGCGCCGCCGACGCCCGCCTGGGCGTGCCCGAGATCCTGCTGGGGGTGATCCCCGGCGGCGGCGGCACCCAGCGCCTGGCGCGCCTGGTGGGCCCGTCGCGGGCCAAGGACATGGTCCTCACCGGCCGCCAGGTGGGCGCCGAGGAGGCGCTGGCCATGGGCCTGGCCAACCGGGTGGTCCCCGCCGACGGGGTGCTGGACGCCGCGCTGGCCCTCGGCGGCGAGCTGGCCGCCGGGGCGCTGGCGGCGCAGGCGCTCGGCAAGTCGGCCGTCGACCGCGGCCTGGAGCTCGACCTCGAGGAGGGGCTCGCCGTGGAGCGCCGGCACTTCGTGGCCGCTACCCGGACCGAGGACGCGCGCCGGGGGATCGAGTCCTTCCTGGCGCACGGACCGGGCAAGGCCACGTTCGTGGGGCGGTGACCTCCCGGCCGGCGCCCATCGGCCCCACCGGCGGGCTGTTCGACCCCTCGGTGCGCTGGTTCCAGCACGCCGTCTTCTACGAGGTGCTGCTCCGGGGCTTCTACGACGCCAACGACGACGGCACCGGCGACCTGCGCGGGCTGCGCGAGAAGCTGGACTACCTGCAGTGGCTGGGGATCGACTGCCTGTGGCTGCTGCCCTTCCACCCGTCGCCGTTCCGCGACGGCGGCTACGACATCAGCGACTTCTTCAACGTGCACCCGGACTACGGCACCCTGGGCGACCTGGTGGGGCTCCTGGAGGACGCCCACCGGCGCGGCATCCGGGTGATCGCCGACCTGGTGATGAACCACACCAGCGATCAGCACCCCTGGTTCACGGAGTCCCGGAGCAGCCGGACCAACCCGAAGGCCGACTGGTACGTGTGGAACGAGGACGACCAGCGCTGGCCGGAGGCGAGGGTGGTCTTCACCGACGTCGAGCGGTCCAACTGGACCTGGGACGACGCCCGCCGGCAGTACTACTGGCACCGCTTCTACTCCCACCAGCCGGACCTCAACTACGAGAACCCCGAGGTCGCCGACACCATGCTCGACCTCGTCCGGTTCTGGCTCGACCTGGGCTTCGACGGCTTCCGGCTGGACGCCGTGCCCTACCTGTTCCAGCGCGACGGCACGGCCGGCGAGCACCTCCCCGAGACCCACGGCTACATCCGCCGCATCCGCAAGCAGCTCGAGGCGGACTACCCGGGCCGGATCCTGCTGGCCGAGGCCAACGGCTGGCCGGCCGACGTCTCGGACTACTTCGGCGAGGGCGACGAGTGCCACCTCTGCTTCCACTTCCCGCTCATGCCGCGGCTCTTCATGGCGGTGCGCCGGGAGCAGCGCTACCCGATCACCGAGATCCTCAGCCAGACGCCGGAGATCCCCGACGGCTGCCAGTGGGCCATCTTCCTGCGCAACCACGACGAGCTGACCCTGGAGCAGGTGAGCGACGAGGACCGCGACTACCTCTTCGCCGAGTACGCCAAGGACCCCCGGATGAAGCGCCACATGGGCATCGGCCGGCGCCTGGCTCCCCTGCTCGAGGGGAACCGCCGCCTGATCGAGCTCCTCTACGCCCTGCTGCTCTCGCTGCCCGGGAGCCCCGTCATCTACTACGGCGACGAGCTGCTCATGGGGGACAACATCTACCTGGGCGACCGCGACTCGGTGCGCACGCCCATGCAGTGGTCGTCCGACCGCAACGGCGGCTTCTCCAGGGCCGACTTCGCCCAGCTCTACCTCCCCCCGTCCATGGACCCGGTCTACGGCTACGGCGCCGTCAACGTGGAGGCCCAACGGCGCAACCCGGGGTCGTTCCTGCACTGGCTGCGCGGGATGCTGGTGGAGCGCCGGTCCCTGCCGGTGCTCGGCGTGGGCGAGATGGAGGTCCTGGCGTGCCCCAACCCGTCCGTGCTGGCCTACGTCCGGCACGGAGAGGTCGCCGACGTGCCGCTCATCGAGCCGGCCGGCGGGCCCGCCCCGCCTCCGCCGACGCTGGCGGACGCCCCGGTGGCCCTGGAGGAGTGGAGCTCGTGGGAGGGCACCCCGGCGCGCACCGTGCCCGCCGGCAACGAGGAGTCGGACGAGGCCGTGCACCGGTCCCAGGCCGTCCTCTGCGTCCACAACCTCAGCCGCTTCGCTCAGCCCGCCGAGCTGCAGCTCGGGAAGTGGGCGGGGTGGGCGCCGTTCGAGGTGCTCGGTCGGGTGCCGTTCCCCGAGATCGGCGAGGAGCCGTACACGATCACCCTCGGCCCCTACGGCTACCTCTGGTTCGACCTGGTGGAGCAGGCCGGGCCGCCCGTGGACGGCGAGCCTTGACGGGGAGCGGCAGCGGCTCCGAGCTCACCGCCGAGCGCCGGCGAGCCGTGGGCGGGCTGGTGGCGGCGTGGGCGGCCGCCCGGTCCGCCC
>JBOGGH010000037.1:0-11306 GCA_050743905.1 Acidimicrobiales bacterium | reverse complement strand
GCCGGCGGGCCCGCCGCCGCTCGAAGACCACCGCCGAGAGCACGCCGGCCAGCACCGCGGGCTCGGCGCCGTCCAGCTCGTCCCCGGCCACCGCCTCGGCCACCAGCAGGTCGGCCTCGTGGTACAGGCGGGCCAGGCACCGCCCGGCGTCCGTGGCCCCCCAGCCGTCCACGTAGCCCAGCTCCTGGAGGACGGCCAGCCGCCGCCCCAGGTGCTCCACCAGGTCCACGCGGGCCCGCCCGCCGGGGGATGCCGCGGCCTGCCACTGGGCGAAGGAGCGCCGGAGCACCTCGGAGGCCGTGGCCCGGTCGAACCGCTGCACCAGGTTGACCGCCAGGTTGTAGGTGGGCCGGAAGGCGGAGCGGAGGTCCGGCGGCGCCGCCCGGGCCACCCGGGCCACCTCGGCGAAGCTGATGTCCGAGGACCACAGCACCACGGCGTGCCCCTCCTGGTCCAGGCCCCGCCGGCCGGCGCGGCCGGTGAGCTGCGCGTACTCGCCGGAGGTCAGGGTGGCCCGGCCGGCCCCGCCGAACTTGTCGAAGCGCTCGATCACCACCGTGCGCGCCGGCATGTTGATGCCGAGCGACAGCGTCTCGGTGGCGAACACCACCTGGAGCAGGCCGGCGGCAAAGCACTCCTCCACCGCCTCCCGGAACGCCGGCACCAGGCCGGCGTGGTGCGGCGCCACCCCGCACTCGAGGCCCTCCAGCCACTCGCCGTAGCCGAGCACCGCCAGGTCGTCCGCGTCGAGGCCCTCGGTGCGGGCCTCGGCCACCCGGCGCACCGCCCGGCGCTGCTGCGGGTCGGCCAGGCGCAGGCCGTCGCGCAGACACTGGCGCACCGCGTCGTCGCAGGCCGCCCGGGAGAAGATGAAGACGATGGCCGGCAGCAGCTCGTCCTCGTCCAGGGCCTCCACGACCTCGGTCCGCCGCGGGGTGCGGAAGGGCAGGCGGGGGCCGCCGCCGCGCCAGCGCGGGGCGGCGCGGGCGCCCGAGGCCCGGCGGACCGCCTGGTCTATCCGCAGCCCCTCGTCCCCGGCGCGGCCGCCCTCCAACAGGGGCATCAGCTCGGTGCCGTCGCCGGTTCCCCGGCGGTGCACGGCGAAGTGGTGGCGCAGGACCACCGGCCGGCGCCGCTCCACCACCACCTCGGTGGGGCCCCGCACCGAGCGCAGCCAGGCACCCAGCTCGGCGGCGTTGGCCACGGTGGCCGAGAGGCAGACGAAGATGACCTCGGGCGGGCACAGGACGAGCACCTCCTCCCACACCCCGCCCCGGTAGGGGTCCTGGAGGTAGTGGACCTCGTCGAGAACCACCGCCCGCAGCCCGGCCAGGAGCTCCGAGCCGGCGAGGAGCATGTTCCGCAGCACCTCGGTGGTCATCACCACCACCGGCGCCTCGGGTCGCAGCGAGGTGTCCCCGGTCAGCAGGCCCACCCGTGTGGCGCCATGGTCGGCGGCCAGCTCCCCCAGCTTCTGGTTGGAGAGCGCCTTCAGCGGCGTGGTGTAGAAGGCCTTGCCCCCGGCGGCCAGGGCACGGCGCACGGCGTAGGCGGCCACCAGGGTCTTGCCGGAGCCGGTGGGCGCCGAGACCAGGACCGAGCTGCCGCCGTCGAGCGCGTCCAGCGCCTCCACCTGGAAGGGGTCCGGGGGGAACGGGAGCGCGGCCAGGAACCGCCGCCGCACTGCCGCCCCGGCGCCCGGCGACAGCGTACGGCTCAACGCCCCAGCAGCTTCCCGATCCCGATGGCCAGGAAGTAGAAGGCCACCAGCGGCACCGCCAGGGCCAGCATGGAGAACGGGTCCGAGCTCGGGGTGAAGACGGCGGCCGCCGCGGTGATCCCGATCACCGACCACCGCCACCACCGCAGGAGCTGGGCCGGGGTCACCACCCGCACCAGCTCCAGGGCCACCAGGACCACCGGGAACTCGAAGGCCAGGCCGAAGAGGACCATCATCCACATGATCAGGCTGAGGTAGCTGTTGGGGCTGAGGAGCTGGACCAGGTGGCTCCCCCCCACCGCCTTCAGGAAGTGCAGCGCGTGGGGGAAGACCACGTAGGCGGTGGCGCAGCCGGCCAGGAAGAGCGCCACCGAGCAGGCCACGAACGGGACGGCGTACCGCTTCTCGCTCCGGCGGAGGCCGGGGGTGACGAACCGCCACAGCTCCCACAGGAAGACCGGCGACGCCAGCACCAGGCCGCCGAAGGCGGCCATCTCCACCCGCAGGCTGAGGGGGTCCAGCGGGCCGGTCACGTAGAAGTTGCAGTCGTGCGGGCTCACCCGGCAGTACGGGTGCTGCAGCACGCCGAGCATCCAGTTGTAGAGGGCGGCGGCCACGCAGCCGGCCACCACGAAGGCCACCACGGCCACGATGAGCCGCCGCCGCAGCTCGGCCAGGTGCTGGGTGAGCGTCATGGCGTCCGGGGCGGGCCGGGCCCGGCGCGCCGCCCGGGCGCGGTCGATCAGCGGGATCGTCATCTAGTTCAGGCTGGGGTCGTCCGGCGCCGGCGGCAGCGCCGGCTCGACGGGGGGGTGCACGCCGGGGTCCTCGGGCCACGCCTCGCCGGAGGGGGCCGGTTCGGCCCCGGGGTCCTCCACGAGCGGCTCGTCCACCCGGGCCAGCCGTTCCAGCAGCGCGGCCGGGGAACGGGCGTACCGGGCGATCTCCTGGCTGGAGGGGAGGTCCGGCACGTGCTCCCTGACGTCGCGGTCGACCTGCTCACGGAAGGCCTGGAGGCGGCGCCACCCGGCGCCGAGCTGGCGCGCCACCTGGGGCAGCTTGTCCGGACCGAGCAGCACCATGGCCACCACGAGCACGATCAGAACCTTGATCGGGCTGAGATCCAGCATGCGCCCCCCGAGCCTACCGGGACGGCCAGGTCAGAAGAAGGCGAGCCGGCCCGGCGGCCAGATCCGCATGACCACCTGCCCCACCACGTACGAGGAGGGCAGGGGCCCCCAGTCCCGGCTGTCACAGGAGTCGGTGCGGTTGTCCCCCATCATGAAGTAGTCGCCCTTGGGGATCTTGAGCGGGCCGAAGTTGCTGGTGTAGGTGGAGCTCTTGTCGGTCTTCTGGGGCAGCCACGGCTCGGGCAGCTTCTTGCCGTTGATGAAGACCACCCCGTCCTTGCCCTGGATGGTCTGGCCCGGGAGGCCGATCACCCGCTTCACCAGGTCGGGGACCACCGGCCCGCCGCAGTCCTCGCGCGGCGGCCGCTTGAAGACGATGACCTCGCCCGGGTTGGGCGCCCCGCTCAGCTTGTAGACCACGATGCGGTCGCCCGGCTGCAGGGTGGGGTACATGGATGTCGAGGGGATGAAGAACGTCTGGAAGACGAACGCCCGCACCAGCACCGCCACCACCACGGCCACGGCGATGATGACCCCCCACTCCACCATCCAGCGGCGCGGGCGCCTGCGGGGCGGCGGTGGGCCGGCGTCGACCTCGGGGTCGACCGTGGTGGGCGGGGCGTCTGGGCTCACGGCGCCCCGACGCTATCTCACAGGGACGCGATGAGCCGTTCGACCCTCTCGTCGCGCGCCTTGAAGGGGTCCTTCAGGAGCACGGTCCGCTGGGCCTGGTCGTTCAGCTTGAGGTGCACCCAGTCCACGGTGAAGTCGCGGCGCCGCTCCTTGGCCCGCCGGACGAACGCGCCGCGCAGGCGTGCCCGGGTGGTCTCCGGTGGCTGGGTCATGGCGGCGGCGATGGCGGCATCGTCGCAGGTCCGCTCCACCTGGTCCCGGCGCTGGAGCTTGTAGAAGAGGCCGCGGTTCCGGTCCACGTCGTGGTACATGAGGTCCACCATCGCCACCTTGGGGTGGGCCAGCGGCACGTCGTGGCGGCGCCGGACCTCCTCGACGAGGCGGTACTTGGCCACCCAGTCGCACTCCCGCCACAGCGAGAGCGGGTCGGACTCGAGGCCCTTCAGGCAGTGCTCCCACATGTCCAGGGCCCGGTCCTCCTCGGGCGTGAGGCCCCGCCGGTCCCGGAAGCGGAGCGCCCGCTCGAGGTACTCGACCTGGATGTCCAGCGCCCGCATCTCCCGGCCGTTGGCCAGCCGCACCCGCCGGCGGCAGGTGATGTCGTGGCTGATCTCCCGGATGGCCCGGATGGGGTTCTCCAGGGTGAGGTCGCGCAGGACCGTGCCGGAGTCCTCCAGCATGGCCAGCAGGATGCTGGTCGTGCCCACCTTCAGGAAGGTGGCGTACTCGCTCATGTTCGAGTCGCCCACGATCACGTGGAGCCGGCGGAACCGCTCGGCGTCGGCGTGGGGCTCGTCGCGGGTGTTGATGATCGGCCGGCTGCGGGTGGTGGCGGACGACACCCCCTCCCAGATGTGCTCGGCCCGCTGGCTGAGGCAGTACACGGCGCCGCGGGCGGTCTGGAGGACCTTCCCGGCCCCGGCGAAGATCTGCCGGCTGACCAGGAACGGGATCAGCACCTCGGTGTAGCGGTTGAAGTCGTCGTGCCGCTCGGTGAGGTAGTTCTCGTGGCACCCGTAGGAGTTGCCGGCCGAGTCCGTGTTGTTCTTGAACAGGTAGACGTCGCCGCGGATGCCCTCCTCGCGCAGGCGGGCCTGGGCGCCGGTGACGAGCTGGGAGAGGATCCACTCCCCCGCCTTGTCGTGGGTGACGAGGTCGGCGATCCGGTCGCACTCGGGGGTGGCGTACTCCGGGTGGCTGCCGACGTCGAGGTAGAGCCGGGCCCCGTTCTCCAGGAAGACGTTGGACGAGCGGCCCCAGCTCACCACCCGCCGGAAGAGGTAGCGGGCCACCTCGTCGGGGCTGAGCCGCCGCTGGCCGCGCAGGGTGAACGTCACCCCGTACTCGTTCTCCAGCCCGAAGATCCGGCGGTCCACTGGCGCCACCGTAGCCCCGCGGGACCTACGGGCCGGCGTCCCCCTTCTTGCCGCGGGCGCGGGGGGCGGCCGGTGCCAGCAGCCCGGCCAGCTCCTCGTCGGCGATCCGCCGGAAGGTGCGGCGGCCGTTGGCCCGGCTGAGGACCGCCACCTCCAGGTCGCCGGGGCCCAGGGCCCGCTCGGGGCCGGACAGGGCGGCCACGGCGGCCCCCAGCGCGCTGCCCAGGTCGCGGTCGGGGCCCCACCCCTCGGCCACCCGCTCGGCAATGGTCTCGGCGTCCCCGCCGAGGACGGCGAACCGGTCCTGGTCCGTGATCGTCCCCTCGTAGGCGATGTGGTAGAGCTGGTCCGGCCGGCCGTCGCCGCCCAGCTCGGCCACGAGGATCTCCACCTCCAGCGGCTTCATCTCGTGAGTGAAGACGTTCCCCAGGAACTGGGCGTAGAGGTTGGCCAGCGACCGGGCGTCCACGTCCTCGCGGCTGAAGGCGAACCCCTTGGTGTCGGCGTGGCGGACCCCGGCCACCCGGAGCTGGTCGTACTCGTTGTACTTGCCGACCCCGGCGAAGGCGATCCGGTCGTAGATCTCGCTGATCTTGTGGAGGGAGCGCGACGGGTTGTCGGCCACGATGAGCACGCCGTCGGCGTAGACGGTGGCCACCAGCGACCGGCCCCGCGCGATGCCCTTCTGCGCGTACTCGGCCCGGTCCTTCATCACCTGCTCGGGCGCCACGTAGAACGGCATGGTCACTCGGCCTCACCCCCCGTGCCGCCGCGGGGCGCCTCGGCCCGCCTGCGCTCGATCAGGGCGGCGAACCGCTCGGCCACCTCGGGCTCCCCCACCTCGGCGTAGCCGTCCGCGGTGACCACCGCCACCAGCGGGTAGATCCCCCGCACCAGGTCGGGGCCGCCGGTGCCGGCGTCCTCGTCGGCCGCCTCGTACAGCGCCCGGACGGCCAGCTCCACCGCCTCGTCACGCGACAGGCCGTCGCGGAAGCCGAGCTTGACCGTGGTCCGGGCGTCCCGCCCGCCGGACCCGGTGGCCTGGAAGTCGGCCTCCTCGTAGTGGCCGCCGGTCACGTCGTAGGTGAAGATGCGGCCGGCGCCGCGGCGCTGGTCGAAGCCGGCGAAGAGCGGCACCACGGCCAGCCCCTGCATGGCCAGGGGCAGGTGCTGGCGGACCATCTGGGCGAGCTGGTTGGCCTTGCCCTCGAGGCTGAGGGTGACCCCCTCCACCTTCTCGTAGTGCTCGAGCTGCACCTGGAAGAGCCGGACCATCTCCACGGCGAACCCGGCGGCCCCGGCGATGGCCACCGCCGAGTACCGGTCGGCCGGGAACACCTTCTCCATGGCGCGGTGGGCGATGGCGTGGCCCTCGGTGGCGCGGCGGTCGCCGGCCATGACCACGCCGTCGGCGAACCGCAGCGCCACCACCGTGGTGGCGTGGCGCACGGTGACGGTGCCGTCGGCCGGCAGCGCGGGCGTGCCCGAGCGGCGCAGCAGGCTGACGAAGTCCGGTCCCGGGTCCTCGGTGGGCGGGAAGAGCGGGAGCGCCACGACCGCTACTGGCCGCCCTTCTGCACGTAGTTGCGGACGAACTCCTCGGCGTTGTCCTCGAGGACCTCGTCGATCTCGTCGAGCAGGTCGTCCAGCTCGGCCTTGATCTTCTCCCCGCGCTCGGAGGCGGCGGGCGCGTCCTCGCCCACCTCCTCCTCCTCGGTGCGCTCCGGTGCGCTCTTGCGCTTCAGCTCTCGTTCTGCCATCTGCGTCGTCCCCTCACGAGCTCACTCTTTCACGAGCTCAGTCGGTCCAGGAGCTCCGCCGGGCCACCGCTGGCCTCCAGCAGGGCCGACGTGTGGTCCGCCGTTCCCTTGAGGGGGTCCATCATAGGGACGCGGCGGAGCGGGTCCGCGCCCAGGTCGAAGACGAGCGAGTCCCAGTTGGCGGTGACCACCGCCTCGGGCCAGCGGGCCAGGCACTGGCCCCGGAACCAGGCCCGCGTGTCCCGGGGCGGCTCGGTCACCGCCTTCGCCACCTCCCGGTCCGTCACCAGGCGCTCCATGCCCATCCGGGCGTAGAGGGAGCGCGACGGGCGGAGGTCGTGGTACTGCAGATCGAGCGCGGCCAGGCGGTCGTCGTCCCAGTGGCAGCCGTGGCGGTCGCGGTAGGCCAGCACGAGCTGGTGCTTGGCCACCCAGTCCAGCTCGTGGGCGAGGCCGGCCGGGTCCGCCTCAAGGCCGTGCAGCACCCCCTCCCACCGGTCGAGCACCGCGGCGGCCACCGTCTCGGGGCCCACCGCCTCGAGCCCGCGCTCCTCGGCGTACTTGCGGGCGGCGGTCAGCAGCTCCCACTGCATCTCGAGCGCGGTGGCGGTCGAGCCGTCGGCCAGCTCCAGCGGCCGGGCGAGGGTGAGATCGGTCGAGACCTGCCGGAGGGCCCGCACCGGGTCCCTGGGCGCGAGGTCGCGGGGCGGGCGCACGCCGTCCTCGACCATGGCCAGCACCACGGCGGTGGTCCCCAGCTTCAGCAGCGTGGCCACCTCGGAGAGGTTGGCGTCCCCCACGATGACGTGGAGCCGGCGGAAGCGGGACGGGTCCGCGTGGGGCTCGTCCCGGGTGTTCACGATCGGCCGCTTGAGCGTGGTCTCGAGGCCCACCACCTCCTCGAAGAACTCGGCCCGCTGGGAGATCTGGAACGGCACCCGGTCGCGGTCGAGCGCGGCGGTCTCGGTGCCCACCTTCCCGGCCCCGGCGAAGATCTGCCGGGTGACGAAGTGCGGCACCACGCCGGCAACGACCTGGGCGAAGGGGACCGAGCGGTCCATGAGGTAGTTCTCGTGGCAGCCGTACGAGTTGCCCTTGCCGTCCGAGTTGTTCTTGTAGACCACCACGGCCGGGCTGTCCGGGTAGAGCGCCCCCGCCGCCGCCATCGAGCGGCGCAGCACCTCCTCCCCCGCCTTGTCGTGCAGGACCGCCTCCAGCGGGTCGCGGCACTCGGGGGTGGAGTACTCCGGGTGGGCGTGGTCCACGTAGAACCGGGCGCCGTTGGTGAGGACGGTGTTGGCCAGGTGGGTCTCCACCATGGGCGGCATCGACCCCTCCCGGGTGGCCCCGCGGGCGTCCTTGCCCGGCGTCTCGTCCTCGAAGTCCCACCGCGTGCGGCGGTCGGCCTCGGCGATGTAGGCGTTGACGAGCAGCGAGGAGGCGGCGATGGGGTTGCCGTCGCCGCCCACGGTGTGGATGCCGTACTCGGTCTCGATCCCGCAGACCTTGGGGGTGGCCACGGCTACAGGTACTGGCCGGTCCCGACCCGCTCGATCGACCGCCCCCCCCGGATGTCCCGGTCCTCGCTGAGGAGGGTCCGCACGTAGACGATGCGCTCGCCCTTCTTGCCCGAGATGCGGGCCCAGTCGTCGGGGTTCGTGGTGTTGGGCAGGTCCTCGTTCTCCTTGTACTCCTGGCGGATCGACTCCAGCAGGTCGGCGGTCCGAACGCCGTGGCCGCCGCCGGCGATCTCGCGCTTGATGGCCAGCTTCTTGGCGCGGCGCACGATGTTCTCGATCATGGCCCCGGAGGCGAAGTCCCGGTAGAAGAGGACCTCCTTGTCCCCGTTCTGGTAGGTGACCTCGAGGAAGCGGTTGTCGTCGTCGGCCCGGTACATCTCGGCCACCGTGGCCTCGATCATGGCCTGGGCCGCCTTGCCGGCGTCCCCGCCGCCGAGCCGGTCCACCTCGCCCTCGTCCAGCGGGAGGTCGGGGTCCAGGTAGCGGGAGAAGATCTGGGCCGCCGCCTCCTCGTCCGGGCGCTCGACCTTGATCTTCACGTCGAGGCGACCCGGCCGCAGGATGGCCGGGTCGATCAGGTCCTCGCGGTTGGAGGCCCCGATCACGATGACGTCCCGCAGCGCCTCCACGCCGTCGATCTCGGCCAGGAGCTGGGGCACGATGGTGGACTCCATGTCGGAGCTGATCCCGGTGCCGCGGGTGCGGAACAGCGAGTCCATCTCGTCGAAGAAGACGATGACCGGCACCCCCTCCTCCGCCTTCTCCCGGGCCCGCTGGAACACCAGGCGGATCTGGCGCTCGGTCTCCCCCACGTACTTGTTGAGGAGCTCGGGGCCCTTGATGTTGAGGAAGTAGCTCCGGACGTTGTCGTTCCCGGTGACCTCGGCCACCTTCTTGGCCAGCGAGTTGGCCACCGCCTTGGCGATGAGCGTCTTGCCGCAGCCCGGGGGGCCGTAGAGGAGGATGCCCTTGGGCGCCGGGAGCCGGTAGGCGCCGAAGAGCGCCCGGTGCAGGTACGGCAGCTCCACGGCGTCGGTGATGGCCTCGATCTGCGTGTCGAGGCCGCCCACGTCGGCGTAGGTGACGTCCGGCACCTCCTCCAGGACGAGCTCCTCGACCTCGGGCCGGGGCAGCTTCTCGATGAGGAGCTGCGTGCGGACGTCCATGAGCACGGTGTCCCCGGCCCGCAGGCGCGCGCCCAGCAGCTCCTCGGCCAGCTCGGCCACCCGCTCCTCGTCGGCCCGGGCGAAGACGATCGCCCGCCGCCCGTCGGCCAGCACCTCCTTCAGGGTGACCACCTCGCCGGCGAGCTCGCCGTCGCGCACGAGCACCACGTTGAGCGACTCGTTCAGGACGACCTCGTTGCCCTTGCGCAGGAGGCCCGGGTCGATGTCGGGGTGGAGCGCCACCCGCATCTTGCGCCCGCCCGAGAAGACGTCCACCGTGCCGTCGTCGTTCAGCGAGAGGAAGGTGCCGTAGGCCGCCGGCGGCTGGGTGAGCTTCTCCACCTCCTCGCGCAGCGCGGCGAGCTGCTCCTTGGCCTGCTGGAGGGTGAAGGTCAGCTTCTCGTTCTGCGAGACGGCGTGGGCGAGCTGCCCCTTGGACTCGAGCAGCCGCTCCTCGAGCGCCTGCACCCGCCCCGGGCTGTCCTGCAGGCGCCGGCGGAGGGCGTGGACCTCCTCCTCGGCCTCCGCCAGCCTCGCGTGCAGGATCTCCAGCTCCGCGCCCGCCTCGTGGTGTTCCCGGTCAGTCGTCGGACTCACCTCCCGCATCGCCGGCCCGTGCTCACCATACCGGCCCCCCGGGACCGGTGCGGCGACACCGGTACGCTACGCTGGAGCGGACGGCGTGCCGGCGGGAGCGCGCCATCTCGGCTTCGAGAAAGGCGACGTATGAAGGTCTGGATCGACCAGGATCTCTGCACCGGGGACGGGCTGTGCGAGGAGATCGCGCCCGCGGTCTTCACCCTGCTCGACGACGGGCTCGCCTACGTCAAGGAGGGTGACGCGGTGCGCAACGAGCCTGGCGGGTCCGCCGGCATGGCGCTGGTCCCCGAGGACCTGGAGGACGCCGTGGTCGAGGCCTCCGAGGAGTGCCCCGGGGAGTGCATCTTCATAGAGCGGGGCTGACCACCACCCGGGCCGTGGTCAGGAACCCGGTGTGGCCCACCATCCGGTGGTCCGGCCGTACCGAGCGCTCCGTCACGTGCCAGGTGCGGTGCAGCACCTCCACGGTCTCGGCGAGCGCGTAGGGGCCGGCGGCGAGCGCCGCCCGGAGCTGCGCCGTCTGGTTCACCGTCGGCAGGTAGGCCAGCAGGATGCCGCCCGGCCGCAGCGCGGTGGCCGCGTGGGCCAGCACCCGCCAGGGCTCGGGCATGTCGAGCAGGACCCGGTCGAGGTCGCGCTCGTCGATCCCCTCGGTGACGTCGCGGATCTCCACCCGGTAGTCGGCCTCGGCGCCCAGCATCGCCTCCACGTTCGACCGGGCCCGCGCCGCGAAGTCCTCCCGCAGCTCGTAGCCGACCACCGAGGCCCCGGTCCGCAGCACGGCCATCGACAGCGCCCCCGACCCCACGCCGGCCTCCAGCACCCGCTGGCCCGGCCCGAGGTCGGCCGCCATCAGGATCGCCCCGAGATCCTTGGGGTAGATCACCTGGGCGCCCCGCGGCATCTTCAGCACCACGTCGGCCAGGGTGGGCCGCACCACCAGGAACGACCGCCCGGTGGACGAGGCCACGGTGACGCCCTCCGACCGCCCGATCAGCGCGTCGTGGGCGAGGATGCCGGCATGGGTGTGGAGCTCGGCCCCGGCCACCAGCCGGAGCAGGAAACGGCGTTGCTTGGCGTCGACGAGCAGGACCCGCTCGCCCGCTGCGAGGGCTCCGGCCACCGGCCTAGCGACGCTCGCCGGGCTCTGACAGGGTGACCAGGTAGCGCTCGCCGGGCTCGACCTGGAGGGAGACCACCGCGTCGCGGCCGGCCCGGCGGGCCCGGCGCAGCACGAAGGCGGCCAGCGCCAGCGCCAGCCAGGTCCAGTGCTCGCCGGCCAGGCCGTGGCGGAGCCCCGTGCGGACCAGCCGCCTGAGGAGGGCGTCCACCGGTCAGAGGCGGCGGACCTCGAGCACGGCCGAGCGGCGCCGGCCGCGCCGCCGTCCGGCGAGGTACGCC
>JBOGGH010000036.1:0-11627 GCA_050743905.1 Acidimicrobiales bacterium | reverse complement strand
TTGTCCCGGCCACGGTGGCGGTCACCGGGGTGCCGCCGCCCACCGGGGTGGCCGAGAGGGTGTAGCCCGAGATGGTGGTGCCGTTGGCGGCGGGGTCTGTCCAGGTGACGTGGACCTTGGTGCCTGTGGCTGTCGAGGTGGCGGTGACGTTGGTGGGGGCCGAGGGCGTGGTGAACGGGGTGACTGTTGTCGAGGCTGTCGACGCCGGGCCGCTGCCCGCCGAGCTCGTCGCCGTGACCGTGAAGGTGTAGGCGTCACCGGGGGTGAGCCCGCCGATGGTGGTCGAGGTGCCGGCCGGGTGGCCGGTCACGGTAAGGCCGGTGCAGCTCGGGCAGCCCGGTGTGGGGGTCACCGTGTAGGAGGTGATGGTGGCCCCGTGTGTGGCCGCGGCCGTCCAGGTGAGGGTGACCGTGCCGTCGGGGTTGGCGGTGCCGGTGGGCGTGCCGGGCTTGCCGGGCGCCGTGGTGGAGGTGACCGAGTTCGACGGCGAGGACGCCGGGCCCGTGCCGGCCGCGTTGGTGGCGGTCACCGTGAAGGTGTAGGCGTTGCCGGCGGTGAGGTCGATGGCCGGGATGGTGGTGGTGGTGGCCGAGGAGCCGGTGTCGATGGGGAAGCCGGTGGCCCCGCTGCCGCTGTTGAGCTGGACGTGGTAGTCGGTGACCGGCGTGCCGTGTGTGGCCGGGGCCGACCAGGTCAAGGTGACCGAGCCGTCGGTGTTGGCGGCCGCGGCGAGGCCGGTGGGCGCGCCGGGCACGTCGGTGGTGGTCACCTGGGCCGGCGCCGAGGCCGGGCCGGTGCCCAGTGTGTATGTGGCGGCGACGGTCACGTTGTAGGTGGTGCCCATGGCCAGGCCGGTGATCGTGCCGGAGGTGGCTGTTGTCCCGGCCACGGTGGCGGTCACCGGGGTGCCGCCGCCCACCGGGGTGGCCGAGAGGGTGTAGCCCGAGATGGTGGTGCCGTTGGCGGCGGGGTCTGTCCAGGTGACGTGGACCTTGGTGCCTGTAGCTGTCGAGGTGGCGGTGACGTTGGTGGGGGCCGAGGGCGCCGAGACCGGCGTCGCTGTAACGGCCGGCGACAACGTCCCGGTGCCGTTCCCGTTCACGGCTGCGACGGAGAATGTGTAGGGGGTGCCGTTCGTGAGACCGGTCACCGTGAAGGAGGTGCCGGTGGAGCCGGTGGGAACTGTGGACGGGGGTGTGACCCCTGTCGCGACGTTGACGACGTAGCCGGTGATCGGGCTGCCGCCGTTGGACGCCGGCGCCGACCATGTCAGGGTCACCTGCCCGTTACCCGGCGTCGCCCGGGTGATCGTGGGTACGCCCGGGGTCCCCGTTGGCTTCGCGCTCACCGAGCTGGACGGACCGGTCCCGGCTGTGTTCGACGCGGCGACGCTGACGGAGTACGTGTCGCCGTTGGTGAGCCCAGTGAACGTGGCGGTGGTGGTGGCTGTGCCGAGTGTCTGCGTGCATGTCGTGGAGCACGGCGAGAGCGTGGCCGTGTACCCGGTGACTGTGCTGCCCCCGTTGTTCGCCGGCGGTGTCCATGTGGCCGTCACCTGACCGGAGGCGGCGCTGGCGGTGAGGTTGGTGACCGGGCCGGGCGCCGAGGCGGACGCGGTGGCGTAGGCGGGCGAGGACACGGGGCTTGTCCCCGTGCCGTTGGCGCCGGTGACGGTGAACGAGTAGAGCTGGCCGGCCGTCAGGTGCTGGACGGTCGTGCTCGTGCTCGGGGCGTTCACGGTCGTTGTACCGGCCGCGGTGGCTGTGCACGAGCCGACGGCGATGCACGTGTACCACGCGACCGTGTAGTGGGTCGGGGCTGTGAACCCTTCGAAGGGGGCGGGGACCGGCTGCCATGTCACGTAGGCGGAGCCGCCGCTCTCACCGGTGGCGCTCGGACCCGGTGGCGCCTCCGAGGGCGCGGCCGGCGTGCCCAGCTCGTCCAGCTCGTGGTGCGAGGCGTCCGTGAACACCGGCTCCCCGCCGCTCGGCACGGCCACACCGGTCACTGTGCCGAAGGCGCTTGTGGTGGCCGCGGCATACTGCGTTGGCGGGCCTGCGGAGCCGTTGCCGGCCACGGTGTAGATGTCTCCGGTCACGACCGTGCCTGTGCTGACGCCGTACAGGGTCCCCGGTGTTGTGGCGAAGGCGACCACCCGCACGGCATGGTCGCCGCTGTCGGCGATCAGGACGTTCTGCCCGCCGTCCACGAAGAGGCCCTTCGGCGTGTCGAGCGTCGCCGAGGTGGCCGCCACGGCGTCCTGGCCGGCGCCCAGGACTGTGTTGGTGGCGTTCGTGCTCCCCGGCGTCCCGGCGATGACCACCGGTGTGAAGGCGGTGGCGCTGGTGCCGTAGTAGGTCCCGGTCACCTGGGCGTCAAGCTCCACGACCTGCCCTGTGGCGACGTTCCCGGCGGCAAAGACCACGTTCCCGCTGACAGGGTCCACGGCGATGCCGGTCAGGGCGCCGTACCCGGGCAGGGCCGCCGTGAGGGTGTACACCTTGCCCGCTGTCACCGTCTGGCCGAAGTATGTCCCGGACGTCTCGGCGAGGTACCGGACGCCCGGGGAGCCACCAGCGCCGTCGAGATCGGTGAAGAGGATGTTGCCGGTGGTGGGATCGACGGCCACGCCGATCGGCTGGATCTTGGCCGAGGTGGGTGTTGCTCCTGTGGTCGGCACTGTTACCGGGGCCCCTGGCGATGTGAAGGGCACGCCGATCACGTCTGTTGTGATGCCGCCGCCTGTCACGGCGATGCGCTCGATCGCGTCGGCACCGGGGTTGACGAGCACCAGGTTGCCTGTCCTGTCGAAGGCCAGGCCTGTGGACCCCAGGCCCGAGGAGATCGTGTAGATGTCACCCGCGACCATTGTCTGCCCAAACTGTGTCCCGGTCGTTCCGGCGATCACGCGGATGGAGTACGAGCTGCCCGAGTTGGCGACGGCGATGTCGCCGTGGTCAGGGGTGCCCGAGAAGTTGTCCACAGCCACCGCGGTGGGGTCGTTGAGCAGCGCGGCGTAGGCCGGCCCTGCGTTGCCCGATGTGCCCTCGGTCCCGTTCCCGGCGATCGTCGCCACGTGGAGGGTGCTCGTCAGCGAGGCGCCGGCGGGCGTGACGACGCCGATCGTGACCAGGCCCCCGGCGAGCGCCGCCGCAAGCCCCGTCGCCAGGATACGGGTAACCGCCCGCGTCGTTGCCGAGCCGTTCATGCTGTCCCTCCATCCTCGCGGCGTGCCGCCCGACCATCCGTCCGGCAGGTTCACCACTACCACTTCGCCACGTTGACGAAATCGGCGGGCAACTTAGTTGACATGGGGCCAAGATGCAAGCATCATCCGATTTCTCTCGAAAAATGCAACTGACATTGCAGCGGGTGACCCCCCAGCCGGCGCCCGGTTGTCAGCAAGGTGCAACGGGCGATGACGTGCTCCCGGCGTCGACCGGCCGCACCGTCCTCGGCGGCGGGACGCCGCGCCCTCGGCGCTGCCCGGAGGCCCGGCGCCGGGAAGCGCCGGCGCCGGTCAGGCCAGGTTCTCGCCGCCGAAGATCTCGGAGACCGAGGTGTCCTCGAACACCGCGTCGATGGCGTCGGCGATGATCTTGGCCACGGACAGCACCTCGACCTTGTCGATCACCCGGTCCTCGGCCACCGGCAGCGTGTCCGTGACGACCACGCGGCTGACGGGAGCGGCTTTCAGGCGGTCCATGGCGGGGTCGGAGAACACGGCGTGGGTGGCCATCGCCCAGATGTCGGCCGCGCCGGCGTCCTGGAGCAGCTCGGCGGCCGCGCAGATGGTCCCTGCCGTGTCGATCATGTCGTCGATGAGGACGCAGTGGCGGCCCTCCACCTCGCCGACCACGTGCCGGGCCTCCACGGTGTTGGCGCTGTGGCGGGGCCGCGTCTTGTGCACCAGCGCCAGGTCGGCGCCCATGTGCTGGCTGTAGCGCTCGGCCACCTTCACCCTGCCGGCGTCCGGCGCCACCACCACCACGTCGCCCGAGGTCGCCTCCCGCAGGTAGCGCTCGAGCACCGGTGCCGCCGTGAGATGGTCGAAGGGCACGTCGAAGAAGCCCTGGATCTGCCCCGAGTGCAGGTCCACGCTCACCACGCGATCCGCCCCGGCGGTGGACAGCATGTCGGCCACCAGCTTGGCGGTGATCGGCTCCCGGCCGGCGGACTTCCGGTCCTGGCGGGAGTAGCCGTAGTAGGGGCAGACCGCGGTGATGCGCTTGGCCGAGGCCCGCTTGGCGGCGTCGATCATGATGAGCTGCTCCATCAGCGAGTCGTTGACCGGCCCGCAGTGGGTCTGGACGATGAAGACGTCGCAGCCGCGGATGGAGATGTCGTAGCGGCAATGCAGCTCGCCGTTGGCGAACTCCCGGAGGTTGACCCCGCCGAGGGAGACGCCCAGGTGGGCGGCGATCTGCTCGGCCAGCACGGGGTGCGAGCGCCCGGACACCAGCTCGAGCCGCCTGCGGGGGATCAGCTCCACACGAGGACGCTACCGCGTTGTCCCGGCGCCTGCCGGGGCCCGCGCCAGGCCCGCCGGCCCGGGCTCAGGACGGCGACCCGGCCACGGTGGTGAACCCGGGGACCACCCCGCCCTCGGCCACCACCGCCCCGGCGGCGAGCACCGCGAAGGGCCCCACCCTGGCCCCGGCGCCCACGTCCGCCCGGACGCAGACGCTGTTGCGCACCTCGGCCCCCTCGCCCACCCGAGAGTCCACCAGCGTGCAGTCCGGTCCCACCTCGGCACCGGCGGCCACCGTGGTCTCCCCCCTGAGGACCACCCCGGGCAGCAGGGTCACGTCCGGCTCCAGCCGCACGTCGGCGTCCACGTAGGTCCGCTCCGGGTCCCACATGGTCACGCCCCGGCGCATCCAGCGCTCGTTGATCCGGTCCCGCAGCTCCGCCTCGGCCACCGCGAGCTGGGCCCTGTCGTTCACGCCGGCCGCCTCCATGGGGTCGGCCACGGTCAGCGCGTCCACCCGGTAGCCGGCCTCGTGGAGCACGCCCACCACGTCCGTCAGGTAGTACTCCCCCTGGGCGTTGGCCGGGCTCACCCGGCGCAGCGAGGGCGCCAGCACGGAGCGGCGGAAGCAGTAGATGGAGGTGTTCACCTCGGTGATCGCCCGCTCCTCCTCGGTGGCGTCGGCCTCCTCCACCACCCGGGTCACGAGGTCGTCACGGCCCCGCACCACCCGGCCGTAGCCGGTGCCGTCGGGGAGCTCGGCGGTGAGCAGCGTGGCCCCGGCGTCGTGCTCGCGGTGGTGGCGCACGAGCGCGGCCAGCGTGGGCGGGCGCAGGAGCGGGGTGTCCCCCGGCAGGACCACCACGTCCCCCTCGCCCTCCTCGGCGGGACGGTCCTCGTCCGGCAGGCCGGTCAGGCCCACCGCCGCCGCGTCGCCGGTCCCCCGCTGCTCCGGCTGCTCCACGAACTCGATCGCCAGGCCCCGGGGGGCGTGGTCCACGAGGGTCTTGGTCACCCACTCCCCCCGGTGGCCCACCACCACCACCACGCGGTCGACGTCCAGCTCGGCCAGGGCGTCCAGCACGTGCAGCACGAGCGGGCGGCCGCAGAGGCGGTGCAGCGGCTTGGGCCGGTGGGAGCGCATCCGGGTCCCCTCCCCGGCGGCCAGCACGATGGCGGACAGCGGGCGTCTGGTGCTCATCCACCCATTCTCCCGCCCCCGCCCCCGCGCCCGGCGGGCGCGCACCGGCGCCACGCAGGCCCACGACCGCAGGCGGCCTCGGGCGCGCCAGGGCTACGGTGCTGGTGGTGGCGCCTGTCGAGTACGACGAGTTCGGCCTGTTCCACGAGAACGCCGAGGAGCTCGGCCTGCCCTACGACGAGCCACCCACCGTGCGCCGCGAGGCGGTGGCGGTGGGGCCGGACCGCCGGCTGAGCGCCCTCGTCTGGGGCAGCGGACCGCCCGAGCTGGTGCTGCTGCACGGCGGCGCGCAGAACGCCCACACGTGGGACAGCGTGGCCCTCGCGCTCGACCGGCCCCTGGTGGCGGTGGACCTCCCCGGCCACGGCCACTCGGGCGGTCCCGCCCCCGGCGGCTCCTCGATGGACGGCCTGGCCGGCGACGTGGCCACGGTGGTGGAGGCGCTCGCCCCGGACGCCGCGGCCGTGGTGGGCATGTCCCTCGGCGGGCTCACCGCCCTCGCCCTGGCCCGCCGGGCGCCTGCGCTCGTGCGGCGGCTGGTGCTGGTGGACATCACCCCGGGCGTCACCGCCTCCAAGGCCCAGGCCGTCACCGCTTTCGTCAGCGGCCCGGCCAGCTTCGCCAGCTTCGACGACATCCTCGCCCGCACGATCGAGCACAACCCCACGCGCTCGGTGTCGTCCCTGCGCCGGGGCATCCTCCACAACGCCGTCCAGCAGGAGGACGGCTCCTGGGTCTGGCGCTACGCCCGCCACCGCGACGGGGGGCCGGCGGTCCGGGAGGACCCGGCCCGCCTGTGGAAGGCCGTGTCCTCCCTCGCCGTGCCGGTCCTCCTGGTGCGGGGGATGGCCCCGGGCTCGGTGGTCGACGACGCGGACGAGGCCGAGCTGGTCCGCCGCCAGCCGGACGCCCAGGTGGAGCGGGTGGAGGGCGCCAGCCACAGCGTCCAGGGCGACCGGCCCGTGGACCTGGCCCGCCTCCTCGACGGCTTCGTGCCGCGGGCGCCCCGGGAGCCCGGCTCGCCGTAGCCTGGGCCGGGTGGACGAGCACGCCGACGGCCGGCCGACGGAGGACCGTGAGCCCGCCCCGGCGGCCGGCACCGCCTGGTGGTCCCCCCGGGCGATCGGCCTCCACGTGACGCTGGTGGTGGTGGTGCCGCTCTTCGCCGGCCTCTTCTGGTGGCAGGTCCAGCGCGTGCGCCAGGGGAACACCCTGAGCTGGGCGTACGTGTTCGAGTGGCCGTTCTTCGCCGGGTACGCCGTCTACCTGTGGTGGCGGCTCGTGCACGAGCAGCCCGAGCCGGCCCGCGAGGTCGTGCCCGTCGTGCCCGTCGAGGACGTCGAGGACGTCGATGCCGAGCGCCAGGACGAACGCGAGGACGAGGAGCTCGCGGCCTACAACCGCTACCTGGCCCAGCTCGACGCCAGCGGCCGGCCGAAGCGCTGGTAGCCCCGCCGTTCGCTCGGCATGCCGGGACGGGCGTCGTGGTGACGGTCAGCCCGGGGGCGGGCTCGGCGGCGACCCTCCGACCGCAGCCCGGTCGAGCGCGGCCACGGCCGCGGCCCGGTCCTCGTAGCCACGGATGTCCGTGACCCGACCGTCGGAGACCGCCAGCACCTGCCAGCGCTCCACCTGCCCGAGGTCTTCGGCTGTCGGGCTCCCGGTGACCATCAAGCCCACCAGGACGCCCGCCTCGGCGGGCGTGACCTCGGTCACGGTGCCCCGGACCCCCCGGTCGAGGGCCCGCCGGTACCAGCGGAGGACGTCCCGGTCGCTCCGGCACGGGGGGTTCTCGGATCCGGGTGCCCCCCAGGTGACGTCTGGCGCCAGCAGGACGGCGAAGTCGTCCACGTCGCCGGACGCCAGGGCCGCCCGGATCCGGTCGACCACGATCGGATCGATCACGGTGGAACGGTACCTCGGCCGTCGGCTCCGGGGGGAGGGCTCGAGCACCTGGACACCGCCACGGCACCTCGTGCCCACTGACGCCGTGGCATCACCTTCCCAGCCAGGCGCGACGTGTCGAAGAGATGGTCCTGTCCCACTGATCGGGACGCGACCCCCTACACTGTCGACGTGGCCGGAACCCCACTTCCCGATCGCGAGCCGGAGACGCTCCGCCGCTTCCGGGACTCGTTTTACGCACCGACGCAGCCCGTTGAGGAGCGCAGGCCCGAGGATCAGCGCGACAGCGACGCTCGCTAGTCGATCTCGGGCGCCCTCACAAAGGTCGTCGCCCCCCAGGTCCACCACTGCCACCGCTTGGCGAAGCGACGCACGTCCACGAAGAACTCGGCACGCCACCCCACGAGATTTGGCGTCGGCGGAGGCATGAAGAAGAGCTCGGTCCTGGCGACCATCTCACCGCCCCCGACCGTTTCGCGGCCGTCGAACAGTGGGCTGCCGGGGTACACCGCACCGTCATGCAGCCCGTCCTTGCCCTGGAGCACCTCGGTCACCGTTACCACCGGGACGTGCCCTGGCATCTCGGGGATGCGAACGGCCACGACGCCCGGTGAAGCGATAGTCGACCGCACGGTGAGCACGACGTGCCCGTCAGGCCGGAGGTGAGCACCGGCGTCCACCGAGGGGTTGACCTTGCGCCCGTACATCGCAGCCACCACCCCGCCGACGAGCAGGACTCCAGCCGAGACAGCCGCCGAGAGCGCCTCCACCATGACCCAGTTGCCGGTGGAAGGCGCGGGGACCAGATGCACAGACGAGAAGATATGGACCGGGTACGCGCGAGTGGTGGACCAGCCACTTGGCCTGACACGCTCGATTCCGGGACCTCGACGGGGGTCCCTTCTGAACCTTCGACCAACGGGGCGCCGCCGGGTCACAGCACCGTGCAACCGGGGCAGGGCTCCGGGGGGAGGGCTCGAACCTCCAACATCCGGCTCCAAAGGCCGGCGTTCTGCCGATTGAACTACCCCGGACGGTGGACGGCCACGGCCGGCGCCGTCGCCGTACCAGGTTAGAGGGCCGACCGGCCGCGTAAGAAGTTCCGAAGACACCCGGCCGCCGGACGGCCCCGCCGGTATGCTCCGCGCCACCGGGCGCCCGGTCCGCGGTGCCCGGCCGGCCGGCCAGGCCGGGTCCGCACGGAGGGACGGGGCATGAGGATCCTGGTGGTCGACGACGACCCTGCCGTGGGCGCCTCCCTCGACCGGGCCCTCCGCCTGGAGGGCTACGAGGTGGAGACCTGCGCGGACGGCACCACGGCCCTGCGGGCGCTGGCGGTGGCCGCGCCCGACGCGGTGGTGCTCGACCTCGGGCTGCCGGACCTGGACGGCCTGGAGGTCTGCCGGCGGCTCCGGGCCACCGGGGACGACACGCCCGTGCTGATCCTGACCGCCCGCGACGCCGTGGACGACCGCGTCCACGGCCTCGACGCCGGGGCCGACGACTACCTCGTCAAGCCCTTCGCCCTGGCCGAGCTGCTGGCCCGGCTGCGGGCCCTCCTCCGGCGCCGCACGTCCGACGAGGGCGAGGTGCTGCGCTTCGGCGACCTCGCCCTGGACCTCGGCACCCGCGAGGCGCGGCGCGGCGACCGCCACTTCGCCCTCACCCGGATCGAGTTCGACCTGCTCGAGCTCTTCCTGCGCCACCCCCGCCAGGTGCTCACCCGCGACGTGATCCTCGACCGGGTGTGGGGCTACACCTTCGACTCGGGGACCAACTCCCTGGCGGTGTACGTGGGGTACCTCCGGCGAAAGACGGAGGCGGGCGGCGAGCCCCGGTGCCTGCACACCGTGCGCGGCGTGGGCTACGTGCTGCGCGAGCCGTGACCTTCCGCACCCGGCTGGTCGCGGCCGCGGCGGTCGCCGTGGTGATCGCCGTGCTCGCCGCCGCCATCGCCAGCTACTTCGCCGCCCGCAACTCCCTCCTGGGCTCCGTCGACGTCAACCTGGCCAGCACCGCCACCAACGCGCTCACGCCCGGCAACCAGCTCGAGCTGGGCCAGTCGTCGGGCCTGGCCGTGCAGATCGTCGTGCCCTCGGGCGCCGTGGTCTTCCGCACCGTCTACCACCGGCTGCCGGTGGACGACGACGTCCGCGCCGTGGCCTCGGGCAAGGCGCCCGCCTACTACGCCTCGGTGACGGTCGACCACGTGGACTACCGCGAGTACGTGGTGCACCTCCCGGCGGGCACCCGGATCAGCGGCAGCTTCCTGGCACCGGCCGAGGTGCTGACCTCCGGGGGGGCGCTGCAGCTCGCCACGCCGCTCACCGGCGTGGACACCCAGCTCGGCGACCTGGGCCTGGTCCTGGCCCTGGTGGCGGCGGCGGGCGTGGCTCTGGCCCTCCTGCTGGGCTGGCTGGTAGGGCGCACCGCCCTGGTCCCGCTGAACGACCTCACCTGGTCGGTGGAGGAGGTGGCCGAGACCACGGACGTCTCCAAGCGCCTCGACCCGGGCGGACCGGACGAGCTCGGCCGGCTGCGGCGCGCCGTCAACCACCTGCTGGCCGCGCTGGAGCGGTCGCGCGAGGCGCAGCGCCAGCTCGTGCTGGACGCCGGGCACGAGCTCCGCACCCCCCTCACGAGCCTGCGCACCAACCTCGAGGTCGTGCGCCGGCTGGAGGAGCTGCCGCCGCACGAGCGGGACGTGCTCGTGGACGACCTCCTCACCCAGATGCAGGAGCTCACCAACCTGGTCAGTGACCTCTCGGAGCTGGCGAGGGGCGAGCAGCGCCTCACGCCACCGGCGCCCATCCGCCTGGACCAGCTCGTGGAGGACGCGGTGGCGGTGGCCACCACCCACGGCCGCTCCCGCGACGTGCGCTTCCAGCTCCACGGCGAGCCCACGTGGGTGCAGGGCCAGCGCGAGCGCATCGCCAGGGCCGTGGGCAACCTGCTGGACAACGCCCTCAAGTGGAGCCCCGAGGGCGGCACGGTGGAGGTCTGGTGCGGCGGCGGGGTGCTGGCCGTGCGCGACCACGGTCCCGGGATCGCCCCCGAGGACCTGCCGCACGTCTTCGACCGCTTCTACCGCGCGCCGTCGGCCCGCGCCCTGCCGGGGTCGGGCCTGGGGCTGGCCATCGTGGCCCAGGTGGCCGAGGCCGAGGGCGGCTCGGCCACCGCGGCCAACGCCGAGGGCGGGGGCGCCGCCTTCCGCCTCCAGCTCCCGGTCGTCCCGCCGTCGCTCCACGCCGAGACCGGCGACGACTGACGTCGGCGCGGCCGGCCTCACTGCCTGAGAGCCGCCTGAAGGTCGGGGTCCCCGACTTTCATCTGTTCTTAGGGTTCGTTGGCAGGATCTTTAGGCGGCCCCGGCAGCATGGGGCCGACAGCAAAGGAGCCCTCCATGCCGGCTGGTGCCGCTTCCCCCCAGAGGTTCCACACCGACGACCGCGACGAGGCCCTCGTGCGCGTGCGGCGCACCACCCGGTGGGTGCTGGCCTCCGCCGCGCTGGGCACCGGGGTCCTGGTGGGCGTGGTGGCCCACGAGCTCCCGGCGCACTCCACGTCCGCCACCGGCACCGGCGGCACGTCCGGCACGTCCGGCACGTCGCCGTCGGGGACCTCGACCGGGTCGGCCACATCGCTCACCTCGACAGGCGCCACCCCAGCGGGCACGTCGACAGCCGGGGCCTCCACAGCGGGCGTCTCCACAACCGGCGCCTCGACAACAGGCTCCGGCACATCGGGCTCGCCGTCGATCTCCCAGGGCGCCCAGCAGCCGGCCCACGCCGCCACGGGCCAGTCGTGAGCGCCCTGGACCCGCACCCGCACCCGCGGGCCGGCGACCGGCCGGCCGGGGTCCCGCCGGTGGCCAGGGTCGGGTGGCGCGCCTGGGGCACCTCGGTCAGCCTGCTGGTCCAGCCCGCCGGCTCCCTCGAGGACGCGCGCCGGCTGCTGGAGGAGGAGATCGCCGCCACCGACGCCGCCTGCAGCCGGTTCCGGCCCGACTCGGAGCTGGCGCGGCTGAACGCCGCCGGCGGCCGCACGGTG
>JBOGGH010000035.1:0-11900 GCA_050743905.1 Acidimicrobiales bacterium | reverse complement strand
CGAGAGCACGAACACGAAACTTCGGGTCCTCCACCGGATGGCCTTCGGGTTCAAGGAACCCGAGCACCTGATCGCCCTCGCCCTCCTCGACCGCGGTGGCTACTGCCCGCCGCTACCGGGCCGCCGGGTGGCGTGACCGGCCCACGGATGAGGCAGGAGAGCCTGTTTTGCCGCTCTCCGTCGACTGGGAGTGGAGTCGGCAAGGCATGAGGTGTGCCGCCTACTGGACGCCGAGGGCGGCGGCCAGGTGGGGGACACCGCCGCCCTCCGCCAGGTGCTGGGCGACCAGGTGCGCCAGCAGGGGTCGGTCAATTGCTGGCCGGCCACGACGACGGCACCCCCGTTGACCATCGACAAGCGGCGCTCTCCGGCCGCTCGCGCCGGCCACCCAGGTGGTGGTGCCAGCCATCGCTGCCGGCAGCGAGACGGCGTCCCGAACAGGCCCGTCTGTGGATCGGCAAGCCCAGACGGCAGTCGCCGTCAGTCGAGCGGCAGCTCAGCCCGCCAGTCGGCGTCCTCTCGCCACTCGGGCTGGTCGGCCTTGTCGAGGAGGCAGGGCCCGACGGCCAGCGCGTCGATGCCGGTCCGCATGAAGCACCGGTAGGCGTCGTCGGGGCTCTCCACGATCGGCTCGCCCCGCACGTTGAACGACGTGTTCACCAGCACCGGGCACCCGGTGATCTCGAAGAAGGCGGTGAGGAGGCGGTGGAAGGACGGGTTGTCCCGACGGCTGACCGTCTGGACCCGTGCCGAGCCGTCCACGTGCGTCACCGCCGGGATGGTGGACCGGCGAACGTAGAGGAGGTCGAGGCCCCGGCGGCCGTCCTGCGGCTCGGCGCGGAGACGCTGCTTCTCGGCCACGTCGGCCACCAGCAGCATGTAGGGGCTGGGACGGTCGAGGTCGAAGTACTCGCTCGCGTGCTCGGCCAGGACCGCGGGGGCGAACGGCCGGAACGACTCCCGGAACTTGATCTTGAGGTTCATCCGCCGCTGCATCTCGGGGTCCCGCGGATCGCCGAGGATGGAACGGGAGCCCAGCGCCCGCGGGCCGTACTCCATGCGGCCCTGGAACCAGCCCACCACCTCGCCGTCGGCCAGCTTGCGGGCCACCGTCTCGTAGAGCTTGTCCTCGTGAGGGCGTATGTAGACCGCCCGGACGCGGTCGAGCGTTTCCTGCACGGCCTGTTCGCCGTGGCCGGTCCCCAGCAGGGCCCCGGCCATGGCGTCGCCGTGCGTGGCCGCAAGGTGTGGCCGGCCGGCCCCCGCCCCGGCGGCGGTGGCCATCGCCGCGCCGAGCGCGCCCCCGGCGTCGCCGGCGGCCGGCTGGACCCACAGGTCGTCGACGATGTCGCTGCGGAGGATCTTCCCGTTGGCCACGCAGTTGAGGGCCACGCCGCCGGCCATGCACAGGTGGCGCTCCCCGGTGCGTTGGACCGCCGTGCGGGCGAGCCGCAGGAGGACCTCCTCGGTGACCGCCTGCACCGAGGCGGCGAGGTCGAAGTGCTGGTCGAGAAGCGGCCCCTCCGGGCGGCGCCGTGGGAGGCCGAAGAGCTCCTCGAAGGCGGGGCCGGTCATCTGCCGTCCCCGGAGGAACTCGAAGCGGCCCACGTCGAGCCGGAACGAGCCGTCCGGCTCCACGTGGATCAGCTCCCGGCGGATGAGGTCGGCGTAGCGGGGGGTGCCGTAGGGGGCGAGGCCCATGAGCTTGTACTCGCCCGAGTCCACCTTGAACCCGCAGAAGTAGGTGAACGCCGAGTAGAGGAGGCCGAGGGAGTGGGGGAACCGGATCTCGCCCACCGGCGCCAGGGTGGTGCCCCGGCCGTGCCAGATGGTGGTGGTGGCCCACTCGCCCACCCCGTCCACGCAGAGCACCGCTGCCGACTCGAAGGGGCTCGGCAGGAAGGCCGAGGCGGCGTGGGACTCGTGGTGCCGGCGGCAGGCGACCGGCGGCACCCGGCCGAGGCCGAGGGCGGCGAGCTGCCGGGTGATCGTGCGCTCCACCCGGAGCTTGTAGCCGAGCCACTGGGCCATCGTCCGCCCGAACGTCGGCGCGGCCCGCCAGCCGGCCATCGCGTACGAGGCGAGCACCCGGCGGAACTTGAGCCGCGGATCCTCGTAGTAGGCCACGGCGGCGACGTCGTCCAGGGTGGCGCCGGCCTGGCGGAGGCACGCGGCGACCGCCCGCTTGGGGAACGTCGGGTCGTGCCGGCGCCGGGAGAAGCGCTCTTCGTGGGTGGCGGCCAGGGGCACGCCGCCGGCCACCAGGGCGGCCGCACTGTCGTGGTAGAAGGCCGAGATCCCGAGCACCAGCCCGCCGCCCGCGCCACCGGCCGTACCGGTGGACGCCCCCGCGGCGCCCGTGGTGGTCACGAGGCGACGGCGGCCGGCGTGCGGCGCCGGAGGATCCGGCGGGTGGGCGGCTTCCGCCGCTGGCGCAGCGGCACCTCCAGGGACGAGAACCCGGTCCGGACCCGCGCCCACGCCTCCTGCTGGGCCTCGGGACCCTGCAGGTCGCCGATGCCGGCGACGAAGGCCTCCACGGCCTCCGCCGCCCACGCCGAGTGCCCGGTGAGCACGTTGTCGATGGCGTTGTGGAGGTCCACGAACTGCGTGTCGAAACCGTGGTGGGTAAGGGACCGGTGGGCGAGCCGGTAGCTGCCGCCCACGCCGGACAGCTCGATCGCCAGGTTGAGCCCCACGATCTCGGGCGCCAGGATCCGGGGGAAGAGGCCGATGCTCAGCCAGTAGACCGGCAGCTCGAAGGAGGCGTCCTTCAGCAGCGGGGAATCGGCGAATTCCCTGCGGCCCGTCGGCGGGAGGTCCACGCCCATCGCCTCGAGCAGCTCGCGGTAGATCCGCGGGTGGTTGAGCTCGGGCCGGCCGTTGCCCAGCTCGTCCCAGAAGATGGCGAACAGCAGCCGGCCGACCTCGGTGGAGGCGAGCTGGTAGTCGGTGTAGCCACGGAGCCACGACCCGTCGATGAGGGTGAGCGGGGCCGTCTGGACGGTGGACTCGATCAGGGCCTCCCGTGGTTCCACGGCCGCCGTGGTCCCGGTCTCGAACTCCTTGGCGTGCAGGTCGTGCTGGTGCGCCAGCCAGGGCTGGAGGCGCCCGGCCTCCCACCGCTCCGGGAGCTGCCGTTCGCCCGGCGCCAGCCCCGACCTCGTCCGGGCCAGCCACTCGCGGGCGTACACCTCCGCCCACGTGGCGACGGCGGGGGAGACCGTCCTGCGCTGGAGGAGGTGGTAGGCCTCGCGCACCGACCGGGGTGCCTGGCCCGCCTCGGACGGCGCGACCACCGAGGTGGGGAAGCCGGTGGGCGGCCCGGCGGGCGGCTCGGTGGCGTTCACGTTGCCCGACGTGGGCAGGGCGTCGATCCACCAGCGCATGACGGCGAGGTCGCCACCGGTGAAGATGCGGAACATCGGCCCGCGCTCGCTCACGAGGTCGGTCACCAGCGCGCTGGACGCGGCGTCACCCGGACGGATGAGCTGGCTGGAGGCCAGGGCGTCCAGCAGGGGGCGGGGGTCGTCACTGCTCTCGGCCAGCCACCGGGAGAGCGGCCGGCCCCCCAGCACGAAGTCGTGGTGGTACATGGCGCCCTCGTGGGCCCGCCGCCGCAGCAGGCGGGCCATCTCGCGGGCGGGGTCGAGCGCCGCCACCTCGGCCTCCAGCCGCCCGGTCCACTCCACCACGAGGGAGCGGGCCCAGGCGAAGCCGGCCGCCACCCGTTCCTCGTCGGCGTAGCCACGGTGCTCCAGGAGAAGGCCCACCGCCGTCCTCGCCTGCGCCAGGCCACCGGGGCACCAGGCTCCGCGGTCCCGGCCGGGGTCCAGCGCCGTCCAGTCCGGGTAGACGTCCCCGGCCACCTCGAGGACGGCCAGCGGGGGGAGGAGCCCCACGGTCCGCAGGCAGAGGTCGGCCCCGAGGATCTCGTGACGGAACTCGTCGGGGTGCCGGCCCATGGCCAGGAGCGCGGCGGGGAGGCGGAAGGCGTACTCCCACGCCCGGTGGTCGTGGACCAGGCGTGCCGGCGGCGAGGCGTGGTCGGCCAGGTGGAGCTGGCGCAGCACGTCCAGGAAGGCGTCGCCGCGCGACCCGCCGGCCGTGCCGGCGTCGACGTCGGAGGCGTAGAGGGCCAGGGCGGCGAGGGGAGCCTCGCCGTGCGCGTTGCCCGGCGCGCACAGCCACTGGAGCCAGGCGCCGGACACGAGGCCGAGCGGCGCGGTGCCGAGGACGGCCCGCTGGACGAGCAGGTCCGAGGGCTGCACCTGCCCGGCGAGCGACCGGAAGCGGTCCCGTTCCGCGGCCGCCCAGGCGGCGACCTCCTCCTGGCCCGCCCCGAGGTCGGCCTGCGCCATCCCCACCGCCCCGTGGAGCTCGCCCCGGAGGGCCCGGACCGCGTCCGGTGAGTCGTAGCCCCCCTCGCACTCGGCCATGGCCCTGTAGACCTCGCGGGCCGACACCCCGCGGCCGAAGGACCGGGGCGCAGCCGCGCCGGACGGCTGTTCGAGGAGCGACGCCATCGGCTCAGAACATCGGGTAGATCGAGGAGTCGTGCTCCGGCTTGCGCTTCCGGAACCGGCGGAACCAGCGTCGGATCGTCGTCATCGGGTCAGGACCCCCTTCGATCGCGAGCGGAGCGGCGCGGCCGCCGGGGTGCCCGTGCTCGGGCCGGTCTCGCTGAGGGTTGTGGCGAGCGCCCGGGCAAACCGGCGTACGATCGTGTCGACCTCGTCCTCGGTCACCGTGAACGGCGGCGCGAACAGCACGTGGTGGCCACGGATCCCGTCGATCGTGCCGGATCCGGGGTAGGTGAGGAGCCCGTGGGCCAGGCCCGCCGCCTTCATCCGGCCCACGAAGTCGAACGTCTCGGGGAGCGGCTCCTTCGAGTCACGGTCGGCCACGAGCTCGACGCCCAGGAAGAGCCCGCGGCCACGGACGTCGCCGATCTCCGGGAACGTGGCCGTGAGCCCCTCCAGCCGTTCCCTGAGCTGCTTCCCGCGTACCTGCACCTCGTGGAGCAGGCCGGACTCCAGGACCGTCCGCTGGACGGCGAGGGCGCCGGCGCAGGCCGTGGGGTGGTTCACGTGCGTCTGCCCGTTGCGCAGCACGCCGGAGCCGGACCGCAGGACGTCGTGGACGCGGCGGCTCACGAGCATGGCGGAGATCGGCTGGAACCCGGCGGCCAGGCCCTTGCCCACGGCCACGATGTCGGGCACCACGCCGTCGTCCTCATAGGCGAAGTACCGCCCGGTCCGGCCGAGCCCGGCCATGACCTCGTCCAGCACCAGCAGGACGCCGTGGCGGTCGCAGACCTCGCGGATCGCCCGGAAGTAGCCGTCCACGGGGGGCACGGCGCCGTTGGTGGAGCCGACGACCGTCTCGGCCACGAAGGCGGCCACGGTGCCCGGTCCCAGCTCCATAAGGAGCGTGTCCAGTTCGCGGGCCAGGCGGGTGGCGTACGCGGCCTCGGTCTCGTCGTACCACTGGTCGCGGTAGGCGTAGCAGGGGGAGACGAAGGTCCCCGGGTCGAGCAGCGGCTCGAAGATGCTGCGCCGCTGGAGGTTGCCCGAGATGGCGAGGGCGCCGAAGGTGGAGCCGTGGTAGCTCTGGCGGCGGGAGACGAAGGTACGGCGCCCGGGCTGCCCGCGCTCCCAGTGGTACTGGTAGGCGACCTTGATCGCCAGCTCCATGGCCTCCGAGCCGCCGGAGAGGAACTGTGCGTACGCCAGTCCGCCGGAGCGGGTCACCAGGAGCTCGGCCAGCTCCTCGGCCACCTCGGTGGTGAAGCTCCCGGCGTGGGCCCAGGGCACCGCCAGGGCCTGGTCCCCGATGGCCCGGGCCACCGCCTCCTGGTGGTGGCCGAGGCTGGAGACGGCCACGCCGCCGCAGGCGTCGAGGTACTCACGGCCCTGGTCGTCGTAGAGGCGTGCACCGGCGCCCTGCACCACCCGGACCGGCGTCGAGCGGAGGTTCTTGGACAGGAGCGCCACTGCGGATCACCTCACCGGACCGCGTGCTCGACCAGCAGCCGTGCCGCCAGGTCGTACCCGGCGTCCGTGTAGTGGATCCGGTCGACGAACATCCAGTCGTCGGGGCCGAGCGCCCGCGCCGCCAGGGGTGCGAAGTCCACGAACGGCACGCCCATCCGGGCGCAGCCCGCGCCCAGGAACTCGGCGTAGCGCCTGCCGGCCTCGGGAGCCGAGATGTCGCCGTAGCGGTCCCCGAAGCTCCCGAGACGGTCGAGGTGGGCGAAGAGTGCCTGCTCCTCCGTGGTGCCGGTCTCGCGGACCCAGGTGGCCAGGGGCTGGAGGACGTAGGTCAGCTCGGCCCCGGTGTCGGCGGCGAGCGCCTTCCAGACGCCGAGGTGCCGGAGGACCAGGTCGGCGGCGTAGGTGAGCTGCTGTTCGAGGTCGGGGGGCTGCTCTGCTCCCGGCCCGGCGACGGCGCTCGTGGCCCCGGCCGTACCGGAGGGGCGACGGGGCCGACCCCGGCGCAGCCGGGACCGCGGGTGGCGACCGTCGAGCCGCTCGAAGAAGGTGCCGGAGAGGAAGAACCCGCCGCCCTCGAACCGCATCGACGCCGGGAGCCGGGCGAGCCCCAGGTCGTTGAACCCGGAGAAGAGCACGATCCTGCGGATCCGCGGCAGGCGGTGACGGTGCAGCACGTGGAGCAGGAGCTCCTGTGCCGAGTTGTGGCTGCGACCGCCCATGTTGAGCCACGGGCCCGACCGGCCCCCGGCGTGCCGGTTCATGGCCGAGGCGAGGGTGGCGCCGTCCGAAGACGCCCCGATCCCGAACACGGTGGAGCCCCCGGCGAGGACGTCCACCGGGCCCTCGGGCAGATGGTCGGCCACGCCCACCTGCTCCCCCGACCGTGTGGAGTAGCGGAAGCCCAGGGAGTCCGTGTTCACCACGGGGGACCGGTAGCCGGCCGGGTGGAAGTACATCACGTAGGGCAGCCAGCGGATCTGCCCGTCGTCGCTGAACTGCGCGTCGTACTCGCGCATGTGCGGCGTGAGGGTCGACCGAACGTCCCCACTTGGAACAGGACGATTTTCTGTAATGCCGACCGATTTCAAGCGGGACACGTTGACATTGTAGGGGGGTCCCATATGATAGTAAAGAGCGAATTAGCGGCAATCGATGCGGTTATCGAGAAACGTTGGTGTTCCATAGGCCGCTGCTTGATGTCAGCGCACCAGTGCCTTAATTGGTCAAAGGAGCGGTCTTAAAAGCCGTTGATGCGGGTTCGAGCCCCGTCTGGTGCACAGGAGGGGGGTCGGCCGTCCGGCCGTCCGTGACGGAGCGAGGAGGAGGTGCACGTGACCGTGGTCGACAACGTGCTGGACTGGCTCGACGAGCGCCTCGGGTCGGCCGGTGCCGGCGACGAGGTCGTGGCGAGCACGCCGGACCGGCCCGACGGCGAGACCGACGCGGTCCTGCTCGTCCGGCACGCCGAGTGGGGCGCGTCCGAGGCCGGTCAACAAGCCCTGGAGGCGGTCGTGGGGTCGGGGGCGTGCCGCGTGCTCCGGCGGGACGGGACGCGGATCCGTCTCCGCCTGGACAGCGCCCTCCTCCGGGAGCTGGCGGAGCGCCTCGAGGCGGGCGAGCCGGACCCGCTGCGGACCAGGGAGCTCGCGGCCGGGCGCTCGTGGGTGGTGAACTTCATCGACCCCAACACCACGAAGGCGCTCCACATCGGCCACCTGCGGAACATCGCCGTCGGCCACTCGCTCGGGTGCGTGGGGGAGGCGGCCGGGATCGACGTCACGCGCCAGGTCCGCCTGGGCGACTATGGCCGCAGCGTGGGCGAGGCGATGGCCGGGTACCTGGCCTACGGCGAGGGGGCGACGCCCGAGAGGAGCGGGATGGCGGGCGACCGGCTCGTGGGGGAGTGCTACTCCCGGTACGTGGCCGCCCTCGGGCCCCAGCCCGAGATCCCGTTCGAGGACACGGCGCTCACGAGGGAGGTGCACGTGGCCAAGGACGTGGCCGACGAGCTCCTGGACCGCTGGTCCACCGGGGACGAGGAGGCGGTGCACCTCTTCGAGACGCTGCGCCGGTGGGTCCTCGACGGCCACGCGGCGACCTGCTCGCGGCTGGGCGTGCACGTGGACCGCATCCTGTTCGAGTCCGAGCTGCTCGACCGCGCCAGCGCCATCGTAGAGCGGGGCCTGGAGGAAGGGTTCATCCGGCGTGCCGAGAGCGGGGCCATCGTCTACGACACCGGCGACCCCGAGTACGAGCGGTTCCTGTTGTGCCGGACGGACGGGTTCCCCACCCAGCACCTGCGGTACATCGCGACGTGGAGCAGCACGAGGGACCTCTACCAGGACGCCCACACCATCAACGTGCTGGGCATCGAGTGGCGGCACATGGTGAAGTACACGGCGGCGATCATCGCCGAGCTGCACCCACCGGGGGAACGGCACCCCGACGTGGACATCGTCCACGAGATGGTGGTGTCCGACACGGGGGTCATCAAGTCCAGCAAGGGCAACGCCGTGCTCATCGAGGACATCCTGGACGAGATCGTCGGCTGCGAGGCCATGGCGCAGTTGCAGAAGCGCCACGACCGCGTCACACCGGAGGAGGTGGCGCCGCTGGTGGCGCTCGCCCGCTTCCTCGCCGATCCGGCCAACCGCCGGATCACGATGCGGCCCGACGCCTTCGTGGACGTGGAGGCCCCCGGCTGGGTGCTGGCCGAGGCGTGGGCGCGGGCATGGGAGGCGGGATCCGACGGTCCCCCTGATCCAGACCTCGAGGACGCCGACTACCGGTACCTCGTGCTGCGGTCCGCCGTCCACCGGCGCCTGCTGGCCAACTGCATCGAGCGTGAGGAGGTGCTGCCGCTCGTGCGGTTCCACCTCCACCTGGCACGGTGGTACACGACAACCACGCCCAACCCTCGCCTGGACCGGGCGATGCGGAGCGTGATCGGCGAGGGGCTGGTGGCCCTCGGGCTCCATCCCACGGGCGTTCCGAGGTTGGAGGACCTACAGGCGGCGTGAGGAACGGTCGTGGTAGGAGTCCAGACCTCTGGACATAGGGGGTCCTCCACCCGCGCTGAACAGGAAGCATCCGCCACCTTCCCACCAGGGGGTTCTCTAATTACCGCCACGACGGATGAGAATGGTGCCGGTCGTCCACCGAGCTCGGACTCTCATTGGTGTCACGGGGCCCGCGGGTCAGACTGGTGCCGGGGCCTACAGGCACCACGGATTGTTGCTACGAGCACGTGCGTCAGATTCTCCAAGACCACACAGGCCCCATGGGTGTCGCTTGCCAGTCCGAAGGGACCACCCTCGTTGCCAGTGGCATGGGACCACCTCGCGTCCACACCGGCCGGCCGCCGCGATGATCACGACGGCCGGCCGACGTGTCAAACGCGCCGCCGGCGGGGCCCCGCCGGGGTGTCCCCGAGGGCAGGCTTCTCGTTCCCTCGGTAGGACTCGCCTTCGATGACGAGCTCCCATGCGGCGCTCTTCATGCGGTCGACCGCCGACTGGGCGAGCAACGGGTCGGCCATGACCGCGAGCCACTCAACCGGGTCCCTGTTCGACGTCAGCACCGTGGCCGCCGAGCGATGGCGCTCGACCACGAGCTCGTAGACGTCCGCCGTCTCGGCCGGCCCGAGGCCGGTCAGCGCGAAATCATCGACGATCAACAGGTCCACGCCGATGAGCTTGCGCATCTCTTGGTCGTGGCTGGCGTCGAGGCGGGCCGCCTTCAGCCGCTTGTGCAGCTTCTCGGCCCGCTCGAAGTGGACGCTGATGCGCCGGCGGCAGGCGATGTGCCCGAGCGCGGTGGCCATGAAGGTCTTGCCGACGCCGACGGGCCCCAGGATGAACGCGTTGCGGGCCTGGTCGACGAAGCGCATCGAGACGAGCTCGGACCACACCTCGTGGTCGTAGGTGACCTTGGCGTCGTCGTCCCAGGCCTCCAGGACCATCTGGGGATCGAGATGCGCGGCACGTGCCCGGCGCCCGGCGGAGTCCCCGTCGCGCCGGGTTGCCTCGTCGCTCAAGAGCTGCTCCAAGAACTCGGCGTGGCTGAGGCCGTGGGTCTTGGCCAGCGCCAGGCGCTCGGGCAGGGTGTCGGCCAGCCGGCCGAGCTTCAGCTTGCGCAGGAGCGCCTTCAGCTCGGGGGAGACGGAGGGGGCCGGGGCGGTCATCGGCCGGCCGCCGTGGTCGAAGAGAACTCCGAGGGATCGCGCTGGAAGCGACCCTGGACGACCACCCCGTCGCCCGGGACGCCGGGCTCGTCGTCGGGCGCCACGTCCTCTTGGGCCCGCTCCAACATGCGGGCGATGAGGTTGACGTCGACCGCTTCTGCGTCGAGCGCCCGGCGGCACGCCCGGTCGAGGCGCAAGGAGCCCCACTTTTGGGCGAGCCCGACCAACCGGTAGACCTGGCGCATCTTGGTCCACGGCAGCGGCGTGTCCAAGATCGCCCTCGCGTACGCGCCGACCGACGGCCCGTGGCCGGCGGCCATGCGGGTGAGGGCGCCCACGTCCCGGGTGGCGTAGACGCCCTTGTGCGGCGGGAAGTCGGCCGGGTCCGTGGACCGCTGACCAGCAGCGACACGGGGATGGACCTTCACCAGCTCGCCGTCGAGGTAGAGCTTGACCGTGGCCGAGTCCCGCCGGGCCCGCAGCGTCCTGCCCACCAGGGTGTAGCTCGCCGAGTAGAGCGCCTTGGCCACCTGGACGTGGCAGTCCCGGTGGAGCTTGGGGTCGGACCACACCGGCGTGTCGAAGGGAGCCCCCGGGACAGGGAGCAAGAGCGCGAGCTCCTCGGTGCGGAACGACTCGGCCGGCCTCACCTGGGTGGTGCCGTGGACCCGCATGCCGGCCGTCGTGGCGCACCACGTCTCGGCCCGTGCCCGGCAGTCGGCCAGGTCGACGAAGCTCTCCCCGGCGAAGAAGTTGTGCTGGACGTAGTGGACGACGCGCTCCACGCGGGGTTTGTCGGTCGGCGTCCGCACCCTCGCGGCGTCGATCATGAAACCGCGGTCCTGCGTGTACTCCAAGAACACGTCGTTGAACCGCGGCGCGCAGTGCTCCGCTTGGACGACGATCGACTTCATGTTGTCGGGGATCACGACCGGGAACACCCCGCCGAAGAACCCCCATGCCGCCTCGAAGCCGCGGATGACCTCCTCGGTCGTCTGGAGGAACGTCGGCCACACGAACTGGTGGCGGCTGAAGCACGCCGTGAAGATGAGCCCGTGGCACACCCGGCGGCGGCCCCCGTCGGGAACGAGGCCGAGCCGGCCGAAGTCCACCTGCAGCTCGGTTCCCGGCGGCGGGTCGTCGACGCGCACGGTCGTCGTCCGCTTCCCCGCCCCACAGCGCTCCACGGCGAAACGCGCCAACGTGCGGTGAGGGACGACGACCCCCCTGCGCTCGAGGAGTATCCCGATCTTGACGACCGTGAGGCCTTCTTTCACCCACTTCTTGACCTGTTCCTCCTCGGCGAGGAGCGACCGCCACGCCGCACCGTGGCCGTCGGTGCGCTGCGGGCGGACCGCCTCGACCAGCCGGCCGATCAGCTCGTCGGTGAGCTGGGCCTCGCCGCCGGCGCGGTCCAGGCCGACCTCGACGGCGGCGGCGATGTAGCGCCTCGCCGTCTTGCGGTCGACACCGATCGTCCGGGCAATGGTGCGCTCACCCGCTCCGCGCAACCAGCACCGGAGTGCCTCTCGTATCTGGACCACCGTGACCTCCCTGAACGCCATGGGGCCTCCTCCGCCTCGGCTTCGGAGACCCAGCCGAATGTCTCTCCGGCCGGCGTCGGTGGATGGTCAGGGTGGTCCCATAACTGGCAACGGTGGTGGTCCCATGCCGCTGGCAAAGCCGACGGCTACCTGGTCCCATGTGGCTGGCAAGCGACA